>CALGPK010000063.1 GCA_937960415.1 uncultured Bacteroidales bacterium
CGTTTTCAGCACTACCCGACCGGCAGCGCTTTTCAAAGAACCGGCACCAAAGCACCGGCAACCTCTCTAGGCATTGAGCAGCCAAAGGGGCACTCATGCGGTCGCCCCCCCAAGCCTGCGGCTATGGGCGGAGCACTGCGACGGATTTTGGTGGTAGTCAACTTTCTTGCCTGCCAGTAGTCAAGTTTCTTTGCTACTCTATCGCGTCCCCCACGAGTGGGAGACAGCACTTTCTACAGTCGCAAATTTTATACTTGTCTGTTCTAAAAATGGTTTTAATCTTTTTTCTGCTAAGTTAATATATTCTTGTGAAATGTCGTAACCCACAAATTTTCTTTCTGATTTTATTGCGGCAACACCTGTTGTTCCACTACCCATAAAAGGGTCAAGTATTATATCTCCTTTGAACGAATAAAGTTGAATGAGTCTAAAAGGAAGTTCTTCGGGAAAAGGTGCAGGGTGACCAATTCTTTTTGCACTTTCTGCGTTCATTGTCCATATAGATTTTGTCCACTCCATAAACTGTTCTTTTGTTATGGAATTTTCTTTTTTCCCTTTTTCTCTTTTGTAATCACCTTTTGAAAAAACTAAAATATATTCGTGTATATCTCTTAAAATAGGATTAGCGGCACTTTGCCAACTTCCCCATGCTGTTGAAGAACTTGCACTTGCCGCCTTGTTCCAAATAATTTCACCACGCATATTAAAACCAATGTCTATCATCATTTTAGAAATATGGTCAGAAAGCGGAATGTATGGTTTCCTCCCAAGATTAGCAACATTGACACAAGCACGACCACCATTGACTAAAACCCTATAAGTTTCTTTGAATGAGTTTTCTAATAGTTGTAAGTATTCCTTGAGTGATAAATCTTTATCATACTCTTTTGAAACATTGTAAGGAGGTGATGTAATCATCAAATGAACAGAGTTATCAGGCAACTCTTTCATATTATCAGCCGAGCCAAGAATAAATTTATTTTCTAATTCTTTAGGTATTTTATTTTCATTCTTATCGAGAATTTTTTTTACTCCGAGCTCTAAATAAAGTTTAGAATTATAAAACTTTGAACTGTCGTGGTTAATTCTACCACTGGTTCCAAATGCACTTGTTTTTGTTCCTTTTTGTTTTTTCATTTTAGCGTCGGATTAAAGTTAAAAATTTCTCTGCTTTAGCAATGTCTGTGGCTTCTTGGCTTGCAATTCTTATAATTTCTCCAAGTTTCGATTTTGAAATCATTGAAGAAAAGTAATTCATGTCACTAGTTAAAAGTTCCTTACAGTTGGTAAAGAGTTGTGCCTTGTCTGATATGGTTTGAAAACCTAATTTTGGTGTATACTTAATAAAGTCTGAATTCGTAGGCATAGGGTTTAAAGACCAAAAACCTTGAATAACACCAGACATTTTTAGAAGATCGACTTTTTTAATATAACTGTCTGTTATAGGACTATTTCCTAAAACTATTATTGGAATTTTTGTAGAATCAATACTTGAAATGCGAATATTGATGGATTTGCCAATTGCTTTAAGCATGGAGTCGGAACGTAACAGTGAAGGATTTCCTTTATGGTGTTTATAGTCGCCAACATATTCTATGTTACCTGCGGGAGTATATTTATAGTTGGAAATTACACTCATTTTAATCTCAAACAATCATTTGATATTTTCAGGTTTTTGAATTGTGTTATTTGTTGTACAAAAAGCAAGGTCGGCACTTGATTGTCTTGAAAGTCCAACTTCATTGCACACAACACTATTTACCGCATAAAGTCCTAATTCTTTGGCTATTGATTTTAGTTGATATTTTCAAATTTTGCATTACAATAGAAATTTTCAAATACAATAATTAGTTAAAAAAATTACTTCGTAGAATTAAATGTTTTTGGGCTTTAACCATCGGTCGAGCCATGCAAAAAACTCACGTTGCCACAAAATACTATTTTGTGGCTTAAGTACAAAGTGTGTTTCGTCGGGAAAAATGAGCAACTTACTGGGAATACCTCTTAGTTGTGCACAATTAAATGCCTGTAAACTCTCGGTATAGGGTATTCTAAAATCCTTTTCGCCCGAAATTATCATAATAGGTGTATCCCAGTTTTGAACAAAACGATGCGGACTATTGGCATACGAACGTTGAGCCACTGTATTATTTTTTTCCCAAAATGGTCCACCAAGGTCATGATTGGTAAAAAATACTTCTTCGGTTGCTGCATACTGGCTTTCGAGATTAAACATGCCACAATGAGCAATAAAAGCCTTAAAGCGTTTCTGATGGTTTCCTGCCAGCCAGAATACCGAAAAGCCACCATAACTAGCACCAACACATCCCAAGTTTTGTCCATCTACGTAAGGTAATGTTTTGGCATCGTCAATAGCCGATAGATAATCTTTCATATTCAATCCGCCGTAGTCGCCAGATATTTGAGCATTCCATTCTTGCCCAAAGCCCGGCAATCCTCTACGATTGGGAGCTACGATAATATAATCGTTGGCAGCCATTATTTGAAAGTTCCAGCGATAACTAAAAAACTGACTAACCATACTTTGAGGTCCACCCTGACAATACAAAATTGCAGGATATTTTCGAGTGGAATCGAAATTCGGAGGCAAAATATGCCATACCAACATCTGTTTTCCATCTACGGTTTTTACCCAACGTTTTTTTACCGTAGCAAGCGATACGTTGTCGTAAATATTTTTATTGGTATAGGTTAATTGTTTATCGGTGCCATTGTTTAAATCAATGGCAAAAATTTCGGTTGCCATTGCCATCGACATCCTGGTCCCTATGAGGGTTTGTTGTTGTAGCTTAATAGCCGTATAATCGTGCATACCATCGGTAACCTGACGTATGGCTGACACAAACTTGTCCTTATCTTTCACATCGGCATTTATTAATAACTCTATATCAATTACATATACTTGTTTTGTTCCTCTGATTTCAGAAATAAAATAAACGCGTTTATCATCGTTTGTCCAAACATAATCGTAGGCATTTTGATCAAAATACTCGGTAAGTATCTTTTTTTCGTTTGTTTCGAAATTGTACAAAACCATATTCATTTTATCCGATTCATATCCGGGTGTTTTCATTGTCATCCATAGCAAATACTTGCCATTATGCGAAAAAACCGGATATTTATCGTAACCGGGCATCCCTTCGCTTAAATTTTGAGTTTGTTTAGTTTCGATATGGTACAAATAAATATCACTGTTGGTAGATATAGCATATTCTTTCCCATACCATTTTTTACAGGTATAAGCAATGTATTTACCGTCGTTGCTCCATGCTATTTCGTTTGCTTCGAAATATGGCGACATGGGACTATCGTACGGTTCATTGGACATAATATCTACAGGATTGATAATGCTATCGCCCATATAATCGGCAACAAAGATATGGCTATAAGCTCCATCTTCCCAGCGATCCCAGTGACGATACATTAAATCTTCGGCCATATACACATTAGCTTTAGGCAAATCGGGATAAATTTCATTTAAGGTAGGCTTTACCTGTACTTCTTTTGTATAGAGTATTTTATTGCCTGTTGGGTCATATTCAAAGCTATTTATTCCACCAGGAATGCGTGTTATTTGCTTTGCATTTTTTCCGTCGGGAGTAATTTCCCAAAGCTGTGGCTCACCCGATTCAGTGGCTATAAAGCCAATCTTACTACCATCGGGTCGCCATCGTGGATTAAACTCACTTCCTTCGAATGTTGTTAAATGATAAGGAATACTATCTCCTATTGTTAACAAAAATAAATCGGAAAAACCTTTATTGGCTGCAATAGAATAACGTGTTACCTGATAAACAATTTGTTTGCCATCGGGCGATAAATCGAAATCGCCGACTCTACCAAACTTCCATAGTAGTTCGGGTGTAAATTTAGTTTCGGTTATAGCTTGATTGGCAAGCGAATCGAATGTGCTTTTTTTCTTAGAATCGCTTATTTTCAATTGGCTTTCTTTACATGAAAAGATAATTAAAACAACAGCTACCGATAAAAATAAATTTCTACGCATAACGGTATTTCATTTTATTGTTTTTTTGTCTATTCGATTCAGTCCTTCAATAGCAATTTCATAATTGGGAGCAATGGCTTTAGCCTTCATATAAAGGCTTCGAGCCGAAACATAGTCGTTCATCATTTCGAAACAGTAAGCTTTGTTGCAAATTGCCTCAATGCGTTCCGGCTGTAATATTAATACCGAATCGTAATACATTATAGCACGCTCGTAATTCTTTAAATAAACCATATAAATATAGCCCTGATTGAAAAATGCATCGGCATATTTACTATCAATGGCTCTCAAAATATAGTTGTACACATCAAGAGCACGAGCATATTGTCCATTTTCTTGATAAAAATAACCGATGTTGTAATAAGGTAAGGGATCTTTTTCTTTTAGGCGAGCAGCTGTTTGAAAATACTGGATAGCAAGTGTGTCTTTCCACTCGTGATGTATCAAACCCAGCATCATATAGGCTTCCGATTCATCGGGATTGTACTGAATAACTGTCAAAAAAGCCTCTTTGGCTTGCTTATATTGCTGAGTTTCATATAAAATTATTCCTTTAATAAAATGGGCTTCGGCATATTGCGGTTCTATAACAAAAACTTTGTCGAGATATTCTTTAGCTTTTTTGTAATCTTTCAAATAACTATAATATTTGGCTATTCGTGTCATAACAACGTACGAATGAGGTTTTCTGCTTAAAAAGCGTTGAAGGATGCGTATAGCTTCATCCGAGTTAGCTACTTTAAGCCAGTATTCGGATAAATCAAGGTGATAACTCTCGTTAAGCGAATCGAGCTTTGCAGCAATTTTCATATCATTTATAGCACTATCGGGCTTTTTCAATTCCCAGTACAATCGGGCACGTTCGGCAAACAAATTAGCGTTTAATGGATCTTTGCGGATTTTTTCACTAATAGAAACGATTCCTGTTGTGTCATTCGCTGTTGTTTTTTGCTCAACTTTGTTACTGCAAGCAATAACGATAAGCAACAATATAAAGCTTATCAACTTCGAAAGCCCATCCATAAAAACCAAATAAATCGTAAATCTATTTAATGAACTCTTTTATTTTTTGTGAGATTTCGTTCATTAGTTCAACATTGTCGGTCAATAACTGTTTAACAGCATCTCTTCCTTGCCCCAATTTAATATCGTTGTACGAAAACCACGATCCACTTTTTTTAATGATATTGTACTCGACCCCTAAATCAATAATCTCGCCAATACGAGATATTCCTTCGCCAAAGACAATATCAAATTCAGCTTTTTTGAAAGGTGGAGCTACTTTATTTTTCACTACCTTTACTTTAACACGATTGCCGGTAGCATCTTCGCCTTCTTTAAGCTGGCTAATTTTTCGAATATCCAAGCGAACAGAAGCATAAAATTTTAAGGCATTTCCTCCGGTGGTAGTCTCCGGATTTCCAAACATAACGCCTATTTTGTCGCGTAACTGATTGATGAAAATACAGCATGTATTAGTTTTGCTAATGTTGGCTGTAAGTTTGCGAAGTGCTTGCGACATGAGCCTTGCCTGCAAGCCCATTTTTGAATCGCCCATTTCGCCTTCTATTTCGGCTTTGGGAGTTAGAGCTGCTACCGAATCGATAACAATGATATCGATGGCACCACTACGAATGAGATGGTCGGCTATTTCGAGCGCCTGCTCCCCATGGTCGGGTTGCGATATATAAAGATTGTCTAAATCGACTCCAAGTTTCTCGGCATAAGTTCTATCAAAAGCGTGTTCGGCATCAATGTACGCTGCAATACCTCCCAATTTTTGGGCTTCTGCTATTGCATGTATGGCAAGGGTGGTTTTACCCGACGATTCGGGACCAAAAATTTCTACTACTCTTCCACGGGGATACCCACCTATGCCCAAAGCCATATCTAAGCCAATGCTCCCAGTAGGTATTACTTCTATAGAAGTAAAGTTCTCGTCGCCAAGCTTCATTATAGAACCTTTGCCATAATCTTTTTCAATTTTATCAATAGTCGATTGCAGTGCTTTTAATTTATCTTTTAAAACTTCGTTTTTTTCTTTTTTGTTTTCCATATCACTTGATTTTTAAAATTTGAAAAGCATGATTTTTAGTATCTACTTTTTCGATGATTTGATCGATAATGCCCTCTTCGTTAATAATAAAAGTTTTTCGAATTGTACCCATTACCGTTTTTCCGTACATTTTCTTTTCACCGTATGCTTCGTATGCCATTTGTATTTTTTTATCGGGATCAGAAATTAATGAAAATGGCAAGTTATACTTGCTTGCAAACTTTTGATGCGAAGAGATACTATCGGAACTAACTCCCACCACCGCATACCCCTCTTTTAACAATTGCTCATAACCATCTCTTAAACTACATGCCTCGGCAGTACATCCCGGAGTATTGTCTTTGGGGTAAAAGTACAAAACCAACTTTTTTCCTTTAAAATCGTTAAGAGTAACTAAATGCTCTTGTTGATCGTAACCTTCGAAATACGGTGCTTGACAACCTATTTTCAACATAACACACTCCTTTAAAATTCAACTTTAAAAGTAGCAAGAAAATATAAACCTTACAAATAATAAGAATATTTTATATTATCTCAAATGATTCATGGAGAGTCTTAAATAGAGCAAATCAACGAATTATTTAAATTTGTCCCGATTCAGAAAAATTTCTTTTTTTGGTACAACGTCAGTAAAACCAAAGAAAAAGTTCATTTTTCTTAATTGCGTGGCATGATAAATTTTCTAATACAATAATCGGGATTATATAGATTGTGAATAAAATAGTGTATAAATCGTTGCACTGGCAAATATTAACACGTTTTTTTTAATTAACTTTGTAAAATTTTTTTTGCAATGCTCAACAACTACACCGAAGATAGCATTAAAACGCTCGATTGGCAAGAACACATTCGGAAACGCCCGGGCATGTATATCGGAAAGCTCGGCGACGGTAGTCTTCGCGACGATGGCATATACGTGCTAATAAAAGAAATTATCGATAACTCGGTCGATGAGTTTATCATGGGATATGGTAAGGTAATTGAAATCGATATCACCGAACATCAGGTGCGTGTACGCGATTATGGGCGTGGTATTCCACTCGGCAAGTTAGTGGATGTAACATCGAAAATGAACACCGGTGCTAAATATGATTCCAAAGTATTCAAAAAGTCGGTAGGATTAAATGGAATTGGTATTAAAGCAGTAAATGCCTTATCGCAATCGTTCATCATTCGCTCATACAGAGATAAGCAATGCAAAGAGCTTGTGTTTTCGAGAGGAATTTTAGCTAGCGAAAAGCAAATCCCCACACTCGAAGCCAACGGAACAGAAGTAATATTCATTCCCGACAACGAATTGTTCGAGTCGTTTCATTTTCGATTCGAGTACATCGAAAGCTTAATAAAAAATTATGCATTTCTAAACCGCGGTTTAACCTTAAAACTAAACGGACAGTCATACTTTTCGATAAATGGACTGGCCGATTTGCTTGCCGAAAACCTCAATACCGAAGCACTATATCCCATTGTTCATTTGAACGGCGAAGACATAGAAATAGCTTTTACTCACGGCGATAGCTACATCGACGAATACTTTACCTTTGTCAACGGACAACATACTACCCAGGGTGGAACTCATCTGGTTGCCTTTAAAGAAGCCTTTGTAAAAACCGTACGCGAATTTTACAAAAAAGATTTCGATGCAGCCGACATTAAAATGTCATTGGTAGCTGCATTGAGCATACGCATAGAAGAACCTGTTTTCGAATCGCAAACCAAAACAAAACTTGGCTCAAAAGATGTAGGACCCAATGGACCTAGTATTCGCAATTTTATAGGCGACTTTGTAAAAGTACAACTCGACAACTATCTGCACAAAAATCCTCACACTGCCGAAATTCTGCTAAATAAAATTCAAGAATCGGAAAAAGAGCGAAAAGCCATTGCTGTTGTTCAAAAAAAGGCACGCGAAACTGCAAAACGTGTAAGTTTACACAACAAAAAGCTTCGCGATTGCCGTATTCATTTTAACACAAATCACGAACGCAATCTCGAATCAACATTATTCATAACCGAAGGCGACTCTGCAAGTGGTTCTATAACAAAGGTAAGAGACGCTAATACTCAAGCCGTATTTAGTTTACGCGGCAAACCAGAGAATATCTTTGGCAAACCTAAACGAATTATCTACGAAAATGAAGAGCTTAATCTATTGATTGCTGCACTAAATATTGAAGAAGGCATTGACAATTTACGCTATAACAACGTTATAATAGCATCCGATGCCGACGCCGATGGTATGCACATTCGACTATTGCTTATTACATTCTTTTTGCAATATTACCCCGACCTTATTCGTAATGGGCATTTGTATATTTTGCAAACACCCTTATTTAGAGTTCGCAACAAACAAAAAACTATTTATTGCTACAACGAAGCTGAGAAAGAAAAAGCCATTGCCGAACTGGGCAAAAATGTCGAAATAACCCGATTCAAAGGACTAGGCGAAATTTCGCCCGACGAATTCAAAAAATTCATAGGCAAAGAAATGCGTTTAGAACCGGTTATACTTAGCAAACTCGATACCATACATCAGCTTCTCTCATTTTACATGGGCAACAATACTCCAGAGCGTCAGGAATTCATCATTAACAACTTAGTTTTGGTTGAGGATTAGTTTATGAGCGACGAATTGATCTATCAAGAAGAAGAGGACAACACCAAACAGCTGCCTGAAAATCAGTTTTCTATTGCCGAAACTAAACTTTCAAATTTATACAAAGAATGGTGGGTCAATTATGCCTCTTATGTTATATTGGAAAGAGCTGTACCCCACCTCGATGACGGTTTAAAACCCGTTCAACGAAGAATACTCTATGCCATGAAAAAACTCGATGATGGACGTTACAACAAAGTAGCCAACATCATCGGTTATACTATGCAATTTCACCCACATGGCGACGCAAGTATTGGAGAAGCATTAGTACAACTCGGACAAAAAGAATTACTCATCGACACACAAGGAAACTGGGGCAATATTTTTACCGGCGACCCGGCTGCCGCACCTCGTTATATCGAAGCACGATTGTCGAAATTTGCCAATACCGTCCTTTTCAATCCTAAGCTCACCGAATGGAAACCATCGTACGACGGACGAAATCAAGAGCCCGTAACCCTTCCTGTTAAATTTCCCTTGCTTTTAGCACAAGGCGTTGATGGTATTGCTGTAGGACTGGCTTCTAAAATTTATCCTCACAACTTCAACGAACTTATCGATGCTTCTATTGCTTACCTGAAAGGAGAAAGCTTTGAGCTATATCCCGACTTCCCTACCGGCGGAATGGCTGATGTGTCGAAATACAACAATGGATTACGTGGCGGTAGTATAAGAGTACGTGCTAAAATAAAAAAACTTGACAATAAATCGCTTATTATTAATGATTTACCTTATGGTGTAACTACCGATAAGCTCATCGATTCTATCATTAAAGCCAACGATAAAGGCAAAATTAAAATTAAAAAGATAGACGACAACACATCCGAAAACGTTGAAATCATCATACACCTTGCTGCTGGCGTTTCACCCGATAAAACCATCGATGCACTCTATGCTTTTACACTCTGCGAAATTACATTAAGCACAAATGCTTGTGTTATTAGCAACAACAAGCCACTGTTTATAGGAGTTACCGATATACTTAAAGCCAATACCGACCGAACCCTGCAATTGCTTAAGAAAGAACTAGAAATACAACTAAAAGAACTCGAAGATGAATGGCACTTTGCAACGCTCGAAAAAATATTCATCGAAAACAAAATATATCGACACATTGAAGAATGCGAAACATGGGAATCGGTTGTAGAAACCGTATTTACCCATCTTAAACCATACGAGAAACAATTAAAAAAATCTATAACCAACGATGATATTTTAAAACTACTCGAACTGCACATTAAACGTATTTCAAAGTTCAACTCACTTGAAGCCGATAAACACATTAAAAACATAGAAGTCAATATCGACGAAGTTAAAAATCATCTCGATCATATAGTTGATTATACCATTCATTATTTCAAAAACATAAAAAAACTATTTGGAAAAGACAAAACTCGCAAAACCGAATTAAGAAGCTTCGAAAACATCGAAGCAACTCGCGTTGTTATAGCCAATTCCAGATTATACGTAAACCGAAGCGAAGGTTTTGTTGGAACAGGACTTAAAAAAGATGAATACATCTGCGATTGTTCCGATATTGACGATATTATTGTTTTTCTGAGCGACGGTAATTACGTTGTAACCAAAGTTAGCGAAAAAGCCTTTATCGGCAAAGACATTATTCATGTGTCGGTTTTCAAAAAAAACGATACCCGTACGGTTTACCACATGATGTATCGCGACGGAAAATACGGACCAGTTTATCTAAAAAGATTTAAAATAACAGGCGTTACCCGTGATAAAATGTATCAAGCCACACAAGGCAAAGAAGGAAGCAAAGTGCTATGGTTTTCGGCCAATCGAAACGGCGAAACCGAAATACTCAAAATTATTCTTAAACCTAAACCCAAACTAAAAAAACTTGTCTTTGAAGTTAACGTTGCCAATTATGCTATAAAAGGTCGTTCGGCACAGGGCAATATGATTACCCGCCACGAAATACACAAGGTACAACTAAAAGAACAAGCTATCACTCAACAACAAGGCATTCAACTATACTACGATGAACAAGTTAAACGTCTTACCACTCAAGCAAATGGCAAATATCTTGGAAATTTTATGCCCAACGATAAAATTCTTATACTCACTCAATCGGGATATTACAAAACTTATCCACCAGATATAGATGTACATTTTGAAGAAGATTTGATATACATCGAAAAGTTCGTTCCAGGTAAAATTATTACCGTAATTTACTACGATGGCGAAAGTGGCTTTTATTATATCAAACGCTTTAGACCCGATATTTCTGATAAGCTGATAAAAATTATTAACAATCATCCTCGAACTAAGCTAATAGAATACTCTACCGAAGTGTATCCCAGACTTCAAGTGATGTATGGTGGAAAACACAAAACTCGCCCCGACGATATTATTGACGTGGAAAATTTTATTGCTGTTAAAAACGATAAAGCTATTGGTAAACGAATTAGCCCTTATCAAATTCACAAATTCATTTGGTTAGAGCCCATTAAAAAAGAAGAAGAAAATATCACTCAACCCATCATAGAAGAAATTAAAATATTTGATCAGCTAAGTAATACAACCTTCTCCGACACACTTACCAGTAACATCGATCCAGATCAAATTGAGCAAATGAAACTCGATTTATGAGAATTTTTCTTTTAGGTTTTATGGGAAGCGGCAAAACAACCATTGGAATACAGCTTTCACATGCTTTAAATTATCCATTTTTTGACCTCGACCAATACATCGAAAAGCAAGTCAATAAAAGCATCTCCGACATTTTTGAGCTAGAAGGCGAAAACTGCTTCCGTCAATACGAAACCTACCATTTAATCGAAATTATTAACAAAAGCAACAAAGCAGTAGTAGCTACAGGTGGTGGAACACCTTGCTTCAACCAAAATATGCAGATTATGCAATCTAGCGGAATCACTATTTATTTGAAAGCAAATACAGATACCATATTCCATCGAATTAAAAATACTGCCAAACAACGACCATTGCTACTTCATAAAACAGATGATGAATTAAAAAAATGGATTACTGAAACTATCGAACAAAGAGAAGCATATTACATGCAGGCACATTACATTGTCGATGAAGTAAAAATGTCAATACCTTTCATTATTTCGTTAATCCATTTAGCAAAATAACTACTTTGAATTTTTTATATTAGATGCATGATCATATCTTCAAACTCTTTTTTTGTAAAAGGCTTAGCTATAAGTGCATCAAACCCCAAATTATTAGACTTATTTATGTTGATAAGAAATATATTCGAACTCATACCAATTATTTTAACCTTCTCTTTTCGTTTAATATATGATAAGAATTGGGCAATATTGGGAATAGAAAAGTCTAAATCAAAAACAACAAATTTCAGATTTGATTGTTTTTCTACCTGTTCAATCAATTCGTTGTAATTATTAACAAAAGTTACATTTGCCTGGAATTTACTAAGTATTCGGCTTAAAAACTCTTTCACACTTTGATCTCTGTCGGCAATAACAAAATCAAGGCTCGACCAGTCGATATCTTTTAAATGTTCTTTGCTATGTTGATTATCTTCAAAAAATTTATGGTATGGTAATGTTACATAGAATGTAGTTCCTACCGATGGTTTGCTTTCAACACGAATGCTACCACCCATAAGTTCTACTATTTTTTTACTTATAGCTAAACCTAATCCAAAACCCTTTTGTTTACTCTTCTTACCTTCATTTCCCTGTATATAAAAATTAAATAATTGATTTATTTCTTCTTCACTCATGCCGGGTCCTGTATCGCTTACAAAAAACTCTATATTAGAACCGTTTAAATAATATCCGAATTCAATGCTGCCCGATTCAGTAAACTTTAATGCATTATTTAATAAATTGGTAATCACCTGTTTCAATCTAAGTTCATCGGTAAAAATAATCGATTCCTGATCCGACAATGAAGTAGTAAGTTTTACATCAATCGGTAATTTTTTGCGTTTTATTTCTTCTAAGAGCCATATTTTGTACTGATTAAGCTGATAATTTAAATAAACCGGTCCTTCTTTTATGCTTAATTGCCCGGCTTCAATCTTCGAAAAGTCTATAATGTCGTTTATCAATGTCAACAAATGTTCTGCATTTGCCTGAATAATATTCAAATATTCCTTTTTGGTTTCGTCTATTGAATTTTCATCTTTTAAAATGTCAATAAAGCCTATAATAACATTCAATGGAGTACGCATTTCGTGACTCATGCTGGCTATAAATAGCGATTTACGTTGAAGCATCTCTTCCATTAATAGTTTGGCACGTGCTATTTCTTGCAAATATTTATTTTCAGATGATATATCTTCTATCAATAATAAAAACTGCGATAATTCTTGCTTTTGCAGATAAACACATGTAATACGGCATGATGTTTCACCTTTTTTTGTAAAAACCTGCAAGGGATAATTTTTTAATATTTTTTGCTGCTGGGCTTTTATTATCAATTCTTCAAAATCCTGAACACTTTGAAAAAACGGAATGGTAAAAATGATATTATCTTGAATATCGCTGGCACTTTTTCCGATAAAATTTAAAAACGACTGATTTGTTTCTATAACTTTCCCTCGTTTATCAAGTATTATTAGTGGAACATCAACAAATTCGAGTAAATTTCGATATTTTTCAACTATTTGAATATACTTATCAAACGATTGTTTTCTTAAATCCTGTTCTTGTGCAGCTTTGAGTTCTTTCTGACTTATTGTTTTGGCATAATTTTCTTTCGTTAGTTTATAATATTTGTGATAAACATAAAATATCGGCAAAACAATAAGCGTAAAGAAGAAAGCTTTTAACAAAATCATCAATATGCTGTTCAAAATAACATTGTCGATATAACTAATTTCAACATCTGCACCTAATAAATATTTATTGCCCGAAGGTGAAATTTTAGGAATAAGCACGCTTCTAAAAGTACCCCACCGATCGGTATAGTCTAAAAATGTTATTTTCATTTTGTTAAGTGCTTCATAAAAACGTGAATCTGCTTCGGCATACTCTTGCCAATAATAGGTTAAGTTTTGGCCAGTACGTATTTCGTAGCTGGTAGCCGACGATGATGTGAAATATAAACGACCATTGCTTTCAACCAACGAATAAATATACTTAACTTCATAATTGTTGGCTTGCTGACTAAGAATCTGTAAAATTTCATTAAACTCTATTTCGCTTATAGCTTTTCTGTTTATTGCACGGTCATGATAATTCAATGGCAATAAATAATCGACACTCCTGGCAGCTTTTATTAAACGTTGATTAATTTCTTCGTTTATTTCTTTTTTTATTAGAAAATATGAGGCTATCAAATAAGAAGCAATTCCTAATAAATATATTGCTAAAGAAAAATAAAAATACCTGCGAATATTTATCTGGTTCAGCTTTTTTTTCAGTATCAGACTGAAAAATTTCATCCTAAACTTTTAGATAAGTTTTTATGTAAAGTTACTACATTTTACGAAAAAAACATATTATCCCATTTTATGCAGTAGAAAAATATTATTGGATACCTAACCAAGTAGAATTACAAATTGAATTTTATCTCAATTATTGCATTAAAAAATCAACTTTTTCTGTTTTGCTAACGATGTAGCAAAATAGTTTAAGAAGTGTCAAGAATAATTTAGGTTAAACCATATTATTTTACAAATTTTTTGTAGTACTTTATCATACATTTTCATATAACTGATTGAAGTAGTGTTTAAATAATAAAAAGCTTGATTGATTTGTTCCAGCAGTTTTTCATTTTTCTTAATCAGAATTCAAACAAAGAATAGTTAATTAAGTAAAAATTCTCATCGATTCAATTAGCTTTTTCCCCGAAAATCATGTACTTTTACATGAATGTTCTATGAAAACAAATTTCATACATTAAAAGCACACATTAGTAGTAATGTATCGTTTGTTTTTATATATAACGTAAATATGGAGCTTTTTTATAGAAAAATAGGTCGGGGAAGACCATTGATAATCCTGCACGGGCTCTATGGGATGTCTGACAATTGGCTGACGGTTGCCCGAATGCTATCGGACACATTTACTCTGTGGATACCCGATTTAAGAAATCACGGACGCTCACCAAAAAGCGAAATTCACACATACGAAGCTATGGCTGCCGACGTTTACGAGTTTATTAACACACAACGCATCGAAAATCCTATCATTATCGGACATTCGATGGGTGGCAAAGTCGTTATGAAACTTGTTGATCAATACTCCGGTATAGCTGAAAAAATTTGCATTGTTGATATAGCACCAGTCAATTATTCGGCATTTTCTACTTTTGAAATTAAACAGCACGAGCATATCATCGATAGTTTATTGAAGTTAGATGTAACAAAAATTGTAAAGCGACAAGATGCCGATACGATGCTATCTGAATATATTCGAGAAGACAAGTTACGAGCCTTTTTGTTAAAAAATTTGCATCGAAAGGAAGATAAAGTTTTTGAGTGGTTAATCAACCTACCTGTTTTAAAAACATCATTATCTCTCATTATTAATGGATTTGACGACTGGGAAAATAAAATAATTAATACTATCAGTGCTTATTTCATTAAGGGAGAGCATTCATCGTATATCAGATCCGATTTTGAACCTATTATACGAAAGATTTTCCCAAATAATGTCATCGTTAGCGTACCCAATAGTGGGCATTGGGTACATGCCGATAATAGCGAATTTTTTGTTCGAATCTTAAAGAATTGGTTTGCTTAATTTATATTGTGCTTTATTTTAAAGGATAGATTTTAATTTTTTGTTCGTTCATCATACCACCCGGATTAATTCCAGGTTCACCTTCGGGTATAGGCACATTCATATTTTTAAAATATTCTACCCATGCAGGAAAATACTCTTTCGTATCAGGATCTTTAAATGTCATAGGTCTGAGGTTAAAAAAATGCTGATGCCGTGAATTTTTATACAATTCATAAACCAATTCGCTGCAATAATAAGCGTCGTTATTAATATTAAAAACCGTATCGTAAGGCTTGTTCAGAAAAAATAACATTGCGTTCTTATTCGGAATAAAACTATCTGGTACTTTACCAATACGTATTTTGTCTTTTCCCGTTCGTTTTATAAAAGTGTCGATAGGTGTTAACACTACTCCTCTCGAAATAGCCTCCATAACAAATGTACCTGTGTCGGTTTCGAATACCATGCCTACATGGCTATAATGATTGTTTTTGTAAGCAGGTGTAACCTTCATTATAGCCTCGCAAAATGAACCACAATCGAGTTGCTGAAATAACAACATACCATGCCTTAAACGATACGGCTGAGAGAAAACGATGTTTGCAACTAACATATAATAAAACAACCACTTATACATATACAATTAACAATTAAAAAAACAATGCTGCACTACCTAAAACTGCTGCATTTTTATCTAACAACGACGATGGTAAAATACTAACTTTATTTCGAAAAACCGGCAATACTAGTTTGTTCAGCTCTTCTTTTATTACAGGGATTATAATGGGATGAGCATGAGCAATTCCACCAAACAAAACAACTGCTTCTAAATCGAATAACATAACCAGATTAGCAATACCATGAGCTAATACATTGGCAGTATAAGTATATGTTTCTAAGGCTAATTTATCGCCCTGTTTGGCTAGTTCGTGTATCTGAATCACAGACGTATTTTCTGGCATACGTTGGTAGTGTTTTAAATAAAGTTCTTCGTATGTTTGTTTTATCCCCCGTGCCGATACAACCGTTTCGAGGCAACTTTCGAGACCACAAGTACACTTGCGATTTATTTCCAAACACTTCGTATGACCAAACTCTCCTGCAAAGCCATTTTTACCAGTCAAAATCTGATTATTTACATAAATTCCACTTCCAAGTCCGGTACCCAGTGTCAACACTACAAAATTGGTCATATCACGTGCACAACCAAAATGTTTTTCTCCTATTGCAGCAGCATTTGCATCATTTATAACTTTTACCGGTACTTTAAAAAATGCTTCGGTTATTGTAGCTATTGGTATGTAATTGCCCCAATTTAAATTCGGTGCAAACTCTATTGTCCCCCTGTAAAAGTTCCCATTAGGTGCACCTATTCCCACGCCCGAAACATTTACTCCTTTTTTCTCAGAAAATTGCAAATACGAGCAATATATAGCTTCCATCAATAATGATGGCGAGTTATAATCACTGGTCTTGAAACTAAATTCTGCCATTATTTCACCATTATTATTTACAATGCCTGCAATGGTGTTTGTGCCTCCGAGATCTATGCCTAAAATGTATCTATTCATAACTTAACTAATTGAAAACTCTTTATGCCAAAGAAAATTAAATACGCAAAACCTATCATGGGTATCGCATAAGACCATTGTACGGAAACAGCGTCGGCAACTGCCCCCATGGCAAGGGGCAAGATAGCCCCACCCACAATAGCCATTACCAACAACGACGATGCCCTTGATGTATAAACACCCAAATTGTGAATGGACAAGGTAAAAATATTCGACCACATGATTGAATTAAACAAACCCGTCAAGACAACGAACCATATCACCATGTAACCCGACACGAAAATGATTAAAGCCAGCAATATCAAATTAATTAACAAAAATAACGTAAGCGATAATTGAGGCTTCTTAGTAAATCCCAATACCAATGATGCCAATAACATTGGAACAAGATAAACAATAGCAACGTGAATTGAATGAATAAATGCAATAAATGCAAAACTAATCAACCAAACTATAACAGAACGTATGAGTTTGGCTTTAAATGAATGTCGAGTAAGATATATGGCACCTAAAAATCGTCCAATCATAAAACCATTCCAGTATAGCGATACAAACTTGCTGGCTGTAGCTTCATTCATGTTTCCTATATTGGTAACTTTAACAAATTGATTAACATACTGCCAATACTTACCTCGGCACCTACATACATAAAAATTGCAATAATTCCCAAATACAACTGAGGAAAATTGCCTAAGCGGAAACTTACCATAGGCTCCGACGATTTATAATCGGGCAATTTTATAAAAATGAATAGCATAGCAAGCAACAGGAACAATAAAGTAAAAGGCATGTAAGGTATGAGCAATGCTCCGGCACTTTCTTGCTGTATCTGAGTATAATAGTTAAACACCCAGTAACCACCAACTAACGGAGCAAGGGTCGTTCCCAAACTATTGAATCCCTGAGCCATATTTAAGCGCGATGATGCCGTTGTATGCTCACCAATAATAGCTACATACGGATTAGCTGCTATCCGAAGCAACGTAAATCTCAAAGCCAAGACAAATAAGCCTATTAGGAAAACTTCGTATATATGCATCCAGATTGCTGGATAAAAAATACCAGTACCAATTGCCGAAATAAGTAAGCCTATAATGATACCATTTTTATAGCCAATTTTATTAATCGGATCGCCCATAATATTACTAAAAGCAAAGTACAATAATGAACCTATAAAATAAGCTCCAAAAAATGTAAACTGAATAATCATCGCCTGTTTATAATTCAAATGAAAGACAGGCTTCAAATAGGGAATCAAAATATCGTCCATGCAGGTAATAAAACCCCACATAAAAAACAACAAGACTAATACCACTAAAACGTATGATGGAGGTTTTAGTCGTTCCATGAAAATCGTTTTAAAAAGTATATCAATAGTAATATAAGAACTATATCTGTAATAAGGTAAACAACAGCATGATTGTATTCTTGCAATATCAATTTACCAATAAAAAATAACATACTCAATACAACAAGACATGCTATTAACCACATCACCAGCAATATAGTCATATTCGATCGAGATTGCTGTGTTGGAGCAATTTTATTCCACCCCACCCCGGATGGCTTAACCCGTTCGTAAAAAGAAAGCAAAACCTCGTAGTCTGTTGGCTTTGTAAGAAATGTTACCAAAAGCCAAACCCCAGTTGACCATGCTAAAATAATCAACAACGAGAAAGGAAATGTTACACCATAATACATCAATAATGGATAAATGACAAACGGAGCCAGCAATGCCGATATTTCGCTCCATGCATTAATACGCCACCAATACCATCGAAGTAGTAGCACTGGACCAATACCTGCACTACATTCGAGAATAAACTTCCATGCATCGCTTATTTGATTGAGTTTGGAAGTTACCAACAAACTAAAAATTACCAGTATAAAAACCGTCAAACGCGATATTTTGACATAATATTTTTCGTCTTTATTGGGTTTTAGAAAAGGTTTAAACAAATCGTTAACAATGTATGAGGTTCCCCACAACGATTGGCTTGCAATGGTTGACATATAGGCGGCAAAAAAAGCAGCAACCAATAATCCAAGCAATCCGGTAGGCAATAAATCACGGATAACATACACAAAACCATCGCCTTTTTGGTTTGCCGGCAAATCGGGATACAGAACCAGCGAAACTAAGGCTACCACAATCCACGGCCATGGACGAATAGCAAAATGAGCAATCTGAAACCACAACGTAGCAAATACACTGTGCTTTTCGTTTTTTGTTGACATAATGCGCTGTGCAATATAGCCTCCCCCGCCCGGTTCAGCACCCGGATACCAGCTTGCCCACCACTGCACACCCAAATAAGTTACAAAGGCGATAAGACTCAACTGCAACACACCACCCGCTGCTCCTGTTTCGCTGGAAGCCAGTGTCGGAAAAAAACTAAATACATTTTCGGGTAAGGTTGATTTTAATCCACCAATGCCCCCCACTGCTGGATGCTGAACGGCTATAATTGCCAAAACAACACAACCCGACATAGCTATAACAAACTGAACCGAATCGGTTACCGATGTGCCCATTAAACCGGACAGAGTAGAATATAAGGCTATAAACAACATAGCCATCCCCACCCATAATAAGTGCGATGACAGATCAAAACCCATAAAATGAATCTGCTGCAAACCAAAAAAAGTCAAATTAGGAAAAAGTACTTTCAGAATTTTAACCATAGCAAGATTGACCCATGCAATTACAACGGTATTCATAAAAATACCGATGTAAACTGCTCTAAAACCTCTTAAAAAACTGGCAGATCTTCCAGAATAACGTATAGAGGCAAATTCACAATCGGTCATAATGCCTGCTCTACGCCACAAACGAGCAAAGAAAAACACTGTAAGCATGCCACCCAGCAACATATTCCACCAAAGCCAGTTACCGGCAATTCCGTTTTGTGCTACCAGTTCGGTAACTGCCAATGGAGTATCGGCAGCAAACGTAGTTGCCACCATACTCGTTCCGGCTATATACCAAGGTAAATGTTGACCACTCAAAAAAAAATTGAGTGTATTAGTTGCTCGTTTATGAAAATAATAAGCAATGACCACATACACAGCAAAAAAACTAAACACTACTATCCAATCAACGATATGCATAATGTTTACTTTTTAATAATGCAGGAAATATCTGTACCCAAATAACTGACAGTGAAATAAGAGCAACACCAAACCATTGCTTAAGCATGAGGTATTCGTTTAAAAAAAGCATACCACCCAATAAAGCAAAAACTGCCTCAGAAGAAAGAACAATACCCGCAATATTGGAAGGGACAAAACGCTGAGCATAAATTTGCAAGGTAAAAGCGATACCTGCCGAAAAAATACCGGCATACAGAATCGAAATCCACGGAGTAAAAGCCGTTGGTAAAACAGGAGTTTCAACTAATAGTGAACTCATCAAACTAAAAAAACCACAAACAAAAAGTTGAATGATGCCCAATTCTAATGTTTTTTTCAGCATCGCATAATGTTCAATAAAACTCACATGAAATGCCCAGCAAAAGCTTCCCAGCAAAACAAGAAAATCGCCCAGCGAAATGTTTAGTGCGTTAAAATCAATACTCAACAATGCAAAGCCTGATAACGCAATAAGTATAGCAAGCCAAATAGCCAACGGAGTTTTTCTTTTAAACATTAAGCCAACCAAAGGAATAAATACCATATACATAGAGGTTACAAATCCTGCATTACCGGCCTGAGTAGTTTGTATGCCTATTTGCTGGAAAATTGAACCTAAAAAAAGAAATAATCCAAGAACAACACCTGCTTTCAATACTGTAAAATTGATGTTCAACACCTTTTTCGGAAACATGATAATTAAAACAAAGCCGCCCAAAAAAAAACGTAGTGCATTAAAAAATATCGGCTCCATATACGACATGGCTGTTTTCTGTGCCACAAAAGAAAAACCCCATATTGAAGCCGAAATAAGCAAATACAAAATGTGTATAAATCGTATCTCGCTCATCGTACAACAATTTCATCGATAAAGAAAAAAGCCGGATAACCAGCTCCCGGGTGCCATTCAGGCAAATTGCCACTTCGCTTAACAAAAACTTTAATATAACGTGCTTTTCGCGTTGTAAAACTGGTATCGAACCAAGCAGTTTGAGGTGTCCAATCGGCTACACGATATTTATTTCTCACCGTAGCAATAGATTTATATCTCTTTCCATCCAAAGACAACGAAAACTCAACATAAGGGGGAAACAAAATCCATGGACTTACATCCTGCAAAAAATAAGCACCTAAGTAACTAATTTCTTGTGTTTTACCCATATCGATAATATCTACCAGGTCGGTATCCTGATACCCTTGCCATTCGCCCGTTCTGAAATCTGTTTTACCTAAAATGCCGTCGATAAGAGCAACATCGCCACCACCGGAATAATGGCGGTTATACTTAGAAAGTATTTTAATACTTTTATGTTCATCTAACTTATTGAATAAAACCTTGCACAAAGCACTCCGCTGGCTATGAGTATTTGCACAATAAGCATATAACTTTGTACTTTCTTTAATAATGAATGGCGACACATATTTAATCCACTTTGCCGAATCGAAAGAATAATAAATTGAAAATGTAGTATCAAGTGTTGCTAAACTTACCATTTGCTCTTTTTTAAAAAACCTTTTGCCTTCGACATAAAAGGGCACTGGTACAAAATTATAGCTTTCGGTTTTTGTTTTTATGTAACATAGTTTTTTAGTACCGCATTTAGAGGGTTTATCGTTTAGATAAAAAATGAGCGTGCCTCCTTGCATCAACAAACGATGAGGCAAATAACTATATTCCCACTCGATACCATTATATGTAATTTGCTCGATATATGTATTTTTTTTGCCTAATTTCTTAGTTTTAGTGTAAAAAGGTTTTGACAAATTGATGGTAGCTTCGTCAACTTGTGGTATTCCAATAACATAAACTAAATCGCCGTGAGTAACCGGGTAAAAACCAAGAGCCAAAAAAATATACCATGCCGACATTTGCCAGCAATCTTCATTGCCAGTTAAACCATCGGGGTTGGTCGTGTAAAAAGCACAAATTTTTGGAATAAGTTCTTGTGTTTTATATGGCTTACCAACAAAATTGTACAAATATGCCAGATGATTACTGAGCTCATTACCATGTGCATATTGACCTATCATGCCTGTTATGTCGGGTTGTTCACGACCAGTTAGCAGACTATGAGTTTTAAACATTGAATCGAGGGCTAATTCGAATTGGCTTGAAGAACCAAAAATATTTATCAAACCATCCATATCGTGAGGTACATAAAAACGATACTGCCATGCGTTGGCTTCGGTATAATGAAAAGTAACATCGTATGGCGAAAACGGTTCAATCCACGAGCCATTTTTACGAGCCCGAAAGAACTTAGTTTGTGGGTCGAAAAGATTCTGATAAAACTTTGAACGTTTAGCAAATCGCTGAAACAAATCGTTGTAACCAAGTGCTCTTGCCATTTGTGCAATACACCAATCGTCGTA
>CALGPK010000064.1 GCA_937960415.1 uncultured Bacteroidales bacterium
AAAAAGAAGAAAATGGAATTATTCTATAAAAATTACAGATGCGTATTTAAACAATTTAAAACACATTGATGCAGAAATACCGTTACAAGTACTTACTGTTGTTACTGGTGTAAGTGGTTCGGGTAAGTCGTCGTTGATAACTGATATTCTTTATTCGGCAATGCAATACAAGTTAGGATTAAAAGCAAAAACCCCAGGATACAAAGAACTTGAAGGCGAATTTGAATTGATAAGTGATGTGCAATTGGTCGATCAAAATCCGGTTGGACGTTCTTCGCGTTCAAATGCACTTACTTATTTAAAAATTTATGATGATATACGCCAACTGTTTAGTGAACAACCGCTGGCAAAAAAGCTTAAATTAAAACCTTCGCATTTTTCGTTTAATGTAGAAGGCGGACGATGCGAAGAGTGTAAGGGCGATGGGTATTTGGTTATAGAGATGCAGTTTTTGGCCAATGTAAAATTAATTTGCGAAGCATGTAATGGAAAACGCTTTAAGTCCGAAGTACTTGAGGTGGAATACAAAGGCAAGTCGATTTCCGATGTGCTCGATTTAACTATTGATGAAGCCATTCGTTTTTTTTCCGACAGCGATAATTTATTAGCAAAATCTATTGCAGGCAAATTGAACGTGTTACAAGAAGTAGGTTTAGGCTATTTGCTATTGGGTCAGCCTACATCTACTTTGAGTGGAGGAGAAGCTCAGCGTTTAAAATTGGCTTACTTCCTAAATCAGCCTATTAAAAGTCATACCTTGTTCATTTTTGATGAGCCAAGTACAGGCTTGCATTTTCACGATATACAATTGCTTATTAATGCATTGAATAAATTAGTAGAATATCATCAGACGGTTGTTGTTATTGAGCATCATCTCGATATTATTAAATCGGCCGATTGGGTTATTGATTTAGGTCCGGGTGGTGGCAACGATGGAGGTTATATTGTGGGCACAGGCACACCCGAAGATATTGTTCAACAAGAAAAGTCTGTAACAGGAAAGTATTTGAAGGAGAAAATAATAAAATTGCCCTTTTAGGGCAATTTTATTATTCTTTTAAAAAAACGGAACTTGTTTATTTATTTTGGTTGAACGTATTTTCGATGTTCATAAATCCAACTAAGACAGCCACACAACCACTTAAAATTTGATCGTTCAGCTCATCAGATGTTTGAACTTGTATAGAAATTATGAGTTGTTTGCTGGATTGAAGCTTGAAATCCCAACTTTTTGCATAATTGTGTTTTTTGTTGTCGTATAATACATTTCTTTCTGCATCTAACACCTGAAATTGTATGGGAGGCAAGTTTTCATCACCGCAAACAGTCACTCTATACTCTTGTCCAGCATAAAATGTTTTATATAGTTCGGCAGTTTCACCCTCGCTCAATACGGTGGCGTTGTAAATACCATCGTGGACGTAAGGGAGCAATTCCAATTTACATATCTTTTTGGCAAAATTTTTACATTGAGCTGAAGCTACATTAGAAACAGCTATTGCCATGATTACGATGATTGCTGAAACAAATATTTTTTTCATAGCTCCCTAATTATTTAATGATGTTAGACCTAATTTCTGTTATTACGGCTGCTAATTCTTCAAAAACTTCAGGAGTAAATTTAATTTCTGAAGTTGAAGTAATGATATTTTTGCCATCTTTTTCAACGACTTCCATCTTAGATGATGAGGCTTGTATTTTATCAAAAACTTTTTTAAGTCGTTCCATGTGAGGTAAAATTGCTTGTACATTAGCATCGTTTTTATATTCGCCTAAAAGGCTGATAAGTGTATTTAACGAAAGTCGTTGATCGGCAATACGTTCCATCAGTTCTTTATTTTGAGCAGTATTCTTTACAATTTGTACACCAATGTATAAACCTTCGAGCCAGCCACCGGTAAGAATTATTGCAGCAATTTCGCCGCGATCGTTTTCTTTTAAAAACATGTTAGAGTTCATGAACGTTTCGCTGATAATTTCCATTACGCTGTCGCGGTTATTGATGTTGTTTTCCATGCGAGTGATGATGGATTTGTCGATTGCATTAAGAATGCCCAAATCATCGGCTAATTTCTTGGTTGCAGACAGATATTTGATGCTAAGTTGCGATTGATCGAACATACTGGCAAAACTTAAATCGGCGCTGTACACACCTAAGTTTAATGCCATGTTTCGGGTGGTTGTATAATTAGTTAAGTTGCTAAGAGGGTTTAAGTAGTCTTGGTTAAATTTAGCACCGGCACGCTTCATTAGCATAGCGGTTTCGATGGGTGAAGGAATACCATAAATAACTTGTTTTGCTTTGTTGAATTCGTCGTTTATGCTTAGGGTGTCTTCTAATTGATTGTCTGCATTGGTTTTATCGCCGCTGCAATTGGTAAAAAATAATGAGAAAGCACCTAAGGCTGCAATCATTAACATGCTAAAAATCTTGCTTTTAAATTTCATATAGCATTAGTTTTTTGAAATGTTCAATTTACATCTTTTCGTTTGCACAAAAATAATAATTTTTTTAACAGAAAAATTTTTTATTCATTTTTTTTGTCTATAAAGTCTATTTTTATTATCTATTAGCATAACGCGAAACCTAAAAATAATGAGAAATCTCTTTTTTAGGTAAATCTAAAATTTATTTTAGATTAGTAATTTCTTTGTCCAAAAATGAACGATCCAACTCGTATCATGGTACTCCCTTCTTCAATAGCAATTTCAAAATCGCCAGTCATTCCCATTGAAAGTTCTTTAAAGTTATTGTTATTAGGGAAATAGGAGTTTTTTATATCATCAAAGAGATTTTTGAGCTTTTTAAATTCACTTCGTATTTGTTGTTTATTGTCGGTGAGAGATGCTATTCCCATTAGTCCACAAATGAGTATATGAGTGAATGTTGTTCGTTCAGGATTTTCAAGAAATTGGAATAATTCGTTTTCGTCAAAACCAAATTTGTTTTCTTCCTGAGCAATATGAACTTGTAGCAAACAAGGAATTATTTTGTTTAATTTTTGTGCTTCTTTGTTGATTTCTTTGGCAAGTTTTAACGAATCTACGGAATGAATGAGTGATACGTAGGGCAAAAGCTTTTTTACTTTATTGGTTTGCAAATGTCCTATCATGTGCCATTGGGCTGCTACATTTACCGAAGTAGCTTTTGAAATAAGCTCCTGTACCTTATTTTCGCCGAATATTCGTATTCCACAATGGTATGCAGCCTCTATTGCAGATAAAGGATGTGTTTTGCTAACGGCTACAATGCTTACGTGCGGAGGTACAATTTTAAAGAGTTGCTTAATATTTTGTTCGATGTAGTTCATAAAAATCCCCGATAATTGGTACATATCGGGGACAAAATTACTATGTTTTTATAATTTCTAAATTTTTATTCGAGCAAATGTACAACCAATCCACTTCGTAGTTTTGGCTCAAACCATGTTGTTTTTGGGGGCATAATGTTGCCGGTATCGGCAATATCGATAAGTTGCTTCATAGTAACGGGATAAAGAGCGAAAGCAACCTTCATTTCGCCAGAATCAACACGTTTCTTAAGTTCACCAAGTCCACGAATGCCACCTACAAAATCAATACGCTTGTCGGTGCGAAGGTCTTTAATGTTTAGTATTTCGTCGAGAATGTATTTGCTCAAGACGGTAACGTCGAGCACACCGATGGGATCGTTGTCGTCGTAGGTACCAGGTTTTGCATCGAGCGAATACCATTTGCCTTCGAGGTACATCGAAAAGTTATGAAGACGTTGAGGTTTGTATATTTCAGTTCCTTTTTCTTCTACAATAAATTTTTCGTTTAATCGTTCGATAAATTGTTGTGGACTTAATCCGTTCAAGTCTTTGACAACCCGATTGTAGTCGATAATGTTCAACTGATTATCGGGAAAATGAACAGCAAGGAAGTAGTTGAATTCTTCGTCGCCTTTAAAGTTAGGGTTTTGTTCGCGTTTTTCTTTTCCTACCAGTGCAGCGGCTGCAGTGCGATGATGTCCATCGGCTACATAGGTGTAAGGAATTTGAGCAAATAAATCGACCAATCGTTGTATGGTGGCTTTGTCGCGAATAACCCAAAAATGATGACCTACCTGGTCGGATGTAGTAAAATCGTATTCGGGTGATTGTGTTCTGACGATGTTTTCGATAATTGCGTCAATTTCCGGAACAGCACGATAAGAGAAAAATACAGGTTCCATATTGGCATTTGTGATTCGAACATGCTTCATACGGTCTTCTTCTTTATCCTTGCGTGTCAACTCATGACGTTTGATAATTCCGTTTAAATAATCGTCAACTCCAGCACAGCCAACCAAACCGTATTGAGTACGCCCGTTCATGGTTTGAGCATAAATATAAAGGTAATCTTCCGGATCCTGAACAAGCCATCCATTTTGTTTGAATTTTTCGAAGTTTTCTTTGGCTTTTTGATATACTTGTTCGTCGTGTTCGTCGATATTTTCGGGTAAATCTATTTCGGGTTTGGTAATGTGGAGTAGCGAATAAGGATTGCCTTTTGCTTCTTCGCGGGCTTCTTGCGAATTTAGCACGTCGTAAGGCCGTGCTGCAATGTCTTTTGCAATATGCTTTGGTGGTCTAAGCCCTTTAAACGGTTTTAATATAGCCATACTTCCTCCTATTTATTTACTTGAAACGTTTTATCTCCATGTTTAAAGAAGGAAACAATTTGTTTAGCTGCAGCTATGCCGGCGTTTATATTTGCTTCGGCAGTTTCGGCACCTTGTTTTTTGGGCGTGGAGTAGTAGCGATGTTCGTATTTGAGTAAGTCGGTGTGGCAATCGGGTGCAACATCCGAAACATATTTAAAATCATCGCGGGTTTCGAACATCTTCTTAAGCGAGTCTTCGCAAATAATTTCTTTGCGGGCAGTGTTAACTAATGTTGCTCCTTTGGGTAGTAGTGATAATAATTCATAATTGATTGATTTTTTTGTTTTGTCATTTGCAGGGATGTGCAACGATAGGTAATCACTAATTTTATACAATTCTTCTGCTGAATGCAATGGTTTAACACTATCTTTGGCTATTATCTCATCGGCAATGAATGGGTCGTAAGCATATATTTCCATTCCGAATCCTTTAGCAATGGTAGCAACGGCTTTTCCTACATATCCGTAAGCATGAATTCCAAGTTTTTTGCCTTTGAGTTCAGTGCCAGAAATGCCTTTAAATTGACCGCGAGCCATAAAAATCATCATACCAATAGCTAATTCGGCTACAGCATTCGAATTTTGTCCGGGTGTGTTCATAACGACAATGCCTTTTGCTGTGGCAGCATGAAGATCGATGTTGTCGTAACCAGCTCCGGCACGTACAATAATTTTTAAGTTTTTGCCAGCTTCGATAACATGAGCGTCGGCTTTATCGCTGCGTACAATCAATGCATCGGCATCGGCAACTGCCCCAAGTAATTGGCTTTTGTCGGTATATTTTTCAAGAAGGGCCAATTTATAGCCTGCTTCTTCTACCACTTTGCGAATGCCATCAACGGCAATTTTGGCAAAGGGTTTTTCGGTAGCTACTAAGATTTTCATACGAAATTATGCTTTAAGATTTTATGCCAAAAATAGTTAAAATTTGAATAATAAAAAGATAAGGTAAAAAATGTTTTAGAGCAATTTCTTTAAACAAGCAGTGAACCGTAAAGAGGAATAATTAACAAACTTTAACAACTAAGGAAACTAAAAATATAAAAATAGTTTTTAGAGTGTAAATTACTTTCTATATTTGCAGAAAAAAAAATGAGTTTCAGCACAGAACAATTTCAGCAGATATCGCAATTATTTATGAGATATGGTATTCGCAATACCAGTATGGACGATATTGCCAAAGAGCTGGGTGTGTCGAAAAAAACGTTGTATCAATGGTTTGCCAGTAAAGAAGAAATGCTGGACCGAGTTATAGATACTATTATCAATTCAATTCCTCACAAGCATTGTGATGATACTATTGAACAGCAATCAGAAAATGCCATCGATGTAATACTAAATGTTATGAGCCGATTAGGCGAAATAGGCAAGCATATTAATCCGATTTTTTTCTGGGAACTTAATAAGTATTACCCTGTTCAGGCAAAACGACTTAATGATTTTAGGGTAAAACACGTACGCGAAAAGATTATACAAAATTTAAAACGTGGCATTGACGAAGGTATTTATCGTAAGAATATTAACATTGATGTTGTGTCGTATATGTATGTTAATATCATTGAACATTTTCCTGAGTTAATCAATAACGATTACTTAAAGAAGTATCCCATGGATGTTATTTTGCGCGAAATATATTTGTTTCATTTACATGCAATAGTAAATGAAAAAGGTCGTCAGTATTTACGAACAAAAATTAATCAGATAGAATTATGATGCGTAAAGTTTTGTTAATCATTTTGTTATTGGGCAGTTTTTTGTCAAAATCACAGGAAGTAAAAATGTTATCGTTCGATGAAGCTGTATCGTTGGCAATTACCGAAAATAGGACTTTGCAATTGGCCGATTTGGAGCGAAAAATTGCAAAAAAAACAAAGTGGGAAACCGTAACCAACTATTTGCCAAAGGTAAATTTTGAGATGTCATGGTTAGATAATTTACAACTCAATACTGTTTTATTACCAGGAATTATGTTTGGTCAGCCGGGCAGGTATATTCCCGTACAGTTTGGCGTAGAATATCAGACGAGTTGGGCAGTTAAAGCTCAACAAGTGATATGGAGTGCTCCACTTATTATAGGTATTCAACTCGCCGAGCAAAGCAAAAAAATGTCAGAATTGGGATATCTGAAAACCGAAAACGACGTAATAGCATCGGTAAAAACATTTTATACTTCGGCAGTCGTACTTAAAAAATCGTTAGGTGTTATAGAAAGCAATATTAAAAACCTTGAAACCATCCGAGAGAAAACAAAAGCTATGTACAATCTTGGTATGGTTCAAGCAACCGATATCGATCAGATGGACATTACTATCAGTAATTTGCAAAATGCAAAACATAGCCTCGAACGTAATTATCAGCTAACTCTGAATTTATTACGATTTAATTTAGGTATGGATACGGCTCAAACTATTGAATTAACGACCAATCTGGAAGAATTAATTAAGGAACAGCAAATATTACAATTACTTGCAAACAATTTTATGGTAGAAAACAATACCGACTATCAAATCTTGAAAACACAAGAACAAATGGCAAAACTTGCCGTAGATAAAGAAAAAGCGGATGTTTTGCCAACGATTGCAGGTTTTTATAATTATACTAAAACAGGGCAGGGTAATCAAATGAACGATTTGAGCTGGTTTCCTTCGAAGCTGCTCGGACTAAGTTTGTCTATTCCGATTTTTGCCGGAACACAAAATTACACACAATATACCAAAGCACGTCTTCAGTACGAAAAGGCAAAGTATCAGACTGAAACCGTTGCCGAACAATTGTTGATTCAAGAAAAACAACTGCGTTTTACTTTAAAAAATGCATACGAAAATTATTTGCTTCAGAAAAAGAATATTGATGTTGCTAAGCGAGTTTATACTAATATAGAAAACAAGTATTTGCAAGGTGTAAGCTCAAGCCTCGATTTAACACAAGCGAATTCGAATTATTTAAATGCAGAAAACAATTTTATAACGGCTTCAATGGAGTTAATTAATGCAAAAACAAATCTCGAAAAATTAATGAACTTAAAAAAATAAATTGATTATGAGAAGTATATCCAGTTTATTTGCGATACTTATGATGGTATCTTCGATTTGGTCTTGTTCGTCGAAACAGGAAAAACAAAGCACTGTAACGGAAAAGAGATTTAGTGTGAAAGTTCAAACAGTTCAACGTTCGCAAATAGAAAAAACACTAACTTTTTCGGGCAATGTAGAGAGCTGGGAAAAAGTACATTTAGTTCCAGCAAGTCCCGGTAAAATAGAACGATTGATGGTTGATGTAGGCTCAGTAGTAAAAAAAGGCGACTTGATAGCTGAAATGGATCCTACACAATATATGACTACAAAATTACAATTGCAGCAACTCGAAAAAGATTTCAAACGAATGGATTCGTTATACAAATTGCAAGCCATATCGCAGCAACAGTACGAACAGTTTAAGACCAACTACGAAGTAACTAAAAATAGCTATGCTTTTGTTGAAAAAAACGTTTACCTTAAAAGTCCAATAGACGGGATAGTTACAGCTCGTTATTACAACGAGGGCGAGATGTTTTCGGCTGCTCCAAATACAAAAGATGGGAAAGCGGCACTGGTAACAATAGAACAAATATCGTTCGTAAAATTAAATATCGATGTGCCTGAATCGTATTACGCTACCATAAAAGTAAACATGCCTGTTTCTGTATCGCTAAGTGTTTTACCAAACAATGAATTTAAAGCAAGAATCAACCGTATTTATCCGACCATCGATCCTATCAGTAAAACATTTCGTATAGAATTGCAAATTCCAAATAACGCTAATCTTATTAAGCCAGGCATGTATGCTAATGCAAAAATTTCGCTTGGAGTGGTTGATGCTAAAATTGTACCCACTTTATCTATTCAGAAATTACAAGGAACAGCACGTTTTTATGTGTTTAAGGTAGCCAACAACACTGCAAAACAGGTATTTGTACAGCATCAATTGATAAACGATGAGTTTTCGGAAGTTGTTTCGAATGAATTAACCGAAGGAGATAGCATTGTTGTTGTTGGGCAAGAGAAGCTAGTTGATGGATCGTTGTTAACCATTGTAAAATAGTACGGCTATGAATATTTATGAATCAGCAGTAAAAAGACCTATAACAACCTTAATGATTTTTGTAGCCATTTTGGTTGTTGGGGCATACTCCCTTAGCCAGTTAGCAATAGATTATTTTCCGGAGATTGAGTTTCCGACTATAACTATTTTAACGACCTATCCGGGGGCGAATTCAGAAAATATTGAGCAAAATATAACAAAGCCTATCGAAGAACAACTCAGCGCATTAAATAGTTTGAAAAAAATTGCTTCTCGCTCGAGCGATAACATTTCAATTGTATCTGCCGAATTTAATTATGGTACCAACCTTGACGAGGCGGCAAACGATATACGAAACGTAATTGATAGAGTAATGCCTTTTTTACCTTCAGGTGTAGATAGACCAACTATTTTGAAATTTTCTACTTCGCAGATGCCTATATTGTTTTATGCTGTTACCGCCGATAAAAATTATGATGGCATAAGTAAAATACTGGAAGACAAGGTAATAAATCAGTTAAGCAGGATAGATGGCGTTGCATCGGTTATGACCATTGGTGCTCCTAAACGAATTGTTTACGTTGAATTTGATCCGTTGGCATTGAATACTTACGGTATAACCTTCGATCAAATAGCCCAGGTGATAAAGTCCGAAAATATGAATTTGCCAATAGGCTATGTTAAAACAAATGATTTAGAATATAGAATCTCTTTACAAGGCGAATTTCAATCGGCCGAACAAATTAAGAATACGGTGATTTCTTTTCAAAATGGCAGAACAATACGAATTAAAGATATCGCTACGGTTACCGATTCTTTAAAAGATAGAACTACCATTGAGCGAATTAATTCGGGCAGAGGGCTACGTATGCTGGTTATGAAGCAATCGGGAACAAATACTGTAAAGGTTGCAGAGAAAGTTAAAGCAGAACTTAAAAAAATTTTACCTACGTTACCTGCCGACGTTAAAATTGAGACAATTTTCGATACTTCAAAAAATATTATGGTTTCTATACAAAACCTATCTGAAACAATTCTCTTTGCCCTGATATTTGTTAGCTTAGTAGTTATCATGTTTTTAGGACGTTGGCGTCCATCGTTAATTGTGTTAGCGGTAATACCCATTTCGCTCATTAGTGGTTTGGTTTATTTGTATGTTTCTAACAACTCGTTGAATATTATTACCCTATCAGCTATAAGCATTGCTATTGGTATGGTTGTTGACGATGCCATTGTTGTACTCGAAAATATTATAAAACATCTTGAACGAGGAAGTACACGACGCGAAGCTGCTATATATGGGACAAATGAGGTATGGATTGCAGTCATTGCCACAACTGTGGTAATTGTAGCTGTTTTTATGCCTCTAACGCTTCTAACTGGTTTTACCGGTGCATTGTTTAATTCATTTGGTTGGATTATTAGTATAACTATTGTGGTTTCAACTATTGCAGCTATTTCATTTACACCGATGTTAAGCTCGCAAATACTTAAATCGTATGCTTATCAAAAAGAGAAACGAAAGCAAACCTTATGGGATAAAACTATTGGAAAAGGATTAAATAAGTTAGACAATTTTTACAAAAATTCCCTCATTTTTGTATTAAAGCACAAAATTAGTGCCATATTAATAGCGGTTTTAATTTTTGCTTTTTCAGTCTTTTTAATGCGTTATATTGGTGCCGACTTTTTACCGCAATCCGATCAAAGTATGTTGACGGCAAAAATTACTCTTCAAACAGGAATTAAGGTAGAAAAGACTGAAGAAACAATGAAAAAAATAGAGCAGATACTACATTTGCGTTATCCTGACGAAGTAGTAGCTCATGCTATTTCGGCAGGTGCATCTGACGAAGCCAATTTTATATCTGCTTTTAGTGCAAATGCAAGTAATGTTATACAGTTAATGGTACGTTTTAAAGATCTGGATCATCGTACTCGTTCGGTATTTGATATCGGCGACGATTTGCGATCTGTTTTCGATTCTATGCCCGAAATTATTAAATACGATATTGCATATCAAGCAGCTATGGGCGGTATGGGAAACAACAATATTGATGTTAAGATATTTGGTTATAATCTTGATCAATCAATGCTTCTTGCAAAAGAATTGTCCGATAAAATAAAAGAGGTTCCGGGTGCGCGTGATGTTTTAATTAGCCAAGAAAACGATAAGCCAGAAATTAAAATTTTTCTCAATCAGCAAAAGATGGCACAAATGGGTATTAATACAGCAATGGTTGGAGCAATATTAAGAAATTATATGACGGGCTTTACAGCTTCTAAGTTAAAAGAAGAAGGTAAAGAATACGATATTGTTTTTCGTTTAAATAATGAAATACGCCATAATATCGATTTGGTGAAAAATATTTCTATTCGTACTCCTCAAGGAAATCGTATTTATTTGTCTGATATAGCCGAACTTCGCGAATTAAGCTCTCCGCCGGTAATTGAGCATGAAAATAAGCAGCGTATTATTAAAATTTCAGTAAAACCATATGGTCGTTCACTTAATGCTGTTGCAACAGATATCGAAAAAGTAATTGCTCAAACAACTTTGCCTTCGAATACGGATGTTGTAATTGGCGGAGCTTATCAAGATCAACAAGAATCGTTTCGCGATTTAGCTTTACTTATGCTAGTTGCTTCATTATTGGTTTATCTTACCATGGCAGCTCAATTCGAATCCTTTTTGATGCCTATTATCATTATGGTCGCAATACCTTTTGCATTTAGTGGTGTATTTATCGCACTATTTGTTACAGGTATTTCATTTAGCGTAAATTCATTACTTGGTGCGTTTATGCTTATTGGTATTGCCGTTAAAAATTCCATTATACTTGTGGACTTTACTAACTTATTGCGCGATAGAGGCATGAAATTGTTCGATGCTCTGGTAGAAGCAGGTCGTTCACGCTTGCGTCCTATTTTAATGACAGCTATGACAACTATTTTAGGAATGCTTCCTTTGGCTCTAAGTACAGGCGAGGGAAGTGAACAATGGGCGCCTATTGGAATAAGTGTTATAGGAGGTCTTATTTTTACAACTATGCTTTCACTAATTATTGTTCCAGTTTTATACTATATCTTAATACGTTCGGGAAGTAGAAGAAAGATGCGAAAAAAATTTCAAAGCGAATTTTCAATATTAGACGAAGTTTTACCTAATAACGTTTAAATTATGAAAGCAGTAATGATCATTCATAATAAAGCTGTAAGTGAGCAGATTATGTATATTTTTGAAAAGCTCCATATAAATGCTTACACAAAATGGGAGACCGTTTATGGTAAAGGAATTAAAGGAGAGCCACGAATGGGCACACACACATGGCCCGAAGAAAATACTGCTATTATTAGTATTTTGGAAGAAAGTAAATTAGAATTACTTAAGCAAGCTTTAGCCTTTTTAGACGATGCAAATAAGGATGTGGGTATTCGTGCATTTGTCTGGGATGCTGAGTATTTGTTCTAAAAACATGTATGGAAAAAAAATATTTGTAAATTATGTTTTTTGCTTATATCTTTGCAGTCCAAAATTGGTCCCATAGCTCAGCTGGTTAGAGCATCCCGACGCAGTCGGGAGGGTCCTTTTTAAAAACGTTACGGTTCTGTTTTTTATTTAAATAAAACTGCTAATTTTG
>CALGPK010000065.1 GCA_937960415.1 uncultured Bacteroidales bacterium
TATTGTAGAAATTGCTAAAACACTTGGTGTTCCTGAGGATGAAATTATTCTTTATGGAAAATACAAAGCCAAGATACCATTAAAGTTTATCGATGAAAATAAAATCAAAGAACATAAACTGATACTGGTTACAGCCATAACGCCCACACCTGCTGGCGAAGGAAAAACAACGACTTCCATTGGGTTAACTCAAGCTATGAACCAAATTGGTCGGAAAACAACAGTCGTACTTCGCGAACCTTCGCTCGGACCTGTTTTTGGGATAAAAGGTGGTGCAGCTGGTGGCGGATACAGTCAGGTTTTGCCCATGGAAGAAATCAACCTGCATTTTACAGGTGATATATCGGCAGTAGAAAAAGCTCACAACCTACTCGCTGCACTTATCGACAACAACTTGCAAAGCAAGAACCGCAGCTTAGGCATTGACCCTCGCACCATACGCTGGAAACGCGTAATGGATATGAACGAACGTGCTCTGCGCAAAATCGTTATCGGACTGGGTGGTCCTACCGAAGGTATGCCACGAGAATCGGGCTTTGATATTACAGCTGCATCGGAAATCATGGCTATTTTGTGCCTCTCGAAAGACATCAACGACCTTAAAGAAAAACTTGGAAATATTTACATAGGCGACACATGGGAAGGTAAACCCGTTTTTGCTCGTGATTTAAAAGCTCAAGGTGCTATGGCAGCCTTGCTGAAAGAAGCTATCATGCCCAATCTGGTACAAACCATCGAAGGCAACCCAGCCATTATCCACGGTGGACCTTTTGCCAACATTGCACAAGGTACAAATTCTATCGTTGCTACCAAAATGGCTTTAACTTTTTCCGATTACGTCGTTACAGAAGCAGGTTTTGCCAGCGACCTCGGAGCAGAAAAATTCTTTAACATAAAATCGCAAATTGCTGGCTTATACCCCAATGCCACTGTACTTGTGGCTACGGTTAAAGCACTGAAATATCATGGTGGTGCTAAATTATCCGAATTAAGTAAACCCGATCCCGCAACTGTCGAAAAAGGACTTGAAAACCTCGATAAGCACATCGAAAACCTTAGCTATTTTAACCTAAAACCAACCATTGCCATCAATAAATTCTATACCGACAGCGACGAAGAATTACAAGTTATAAAAAATCATTGCCAAAGCTTAGGTATTGATGTATCTGTAATTGAAGTATGGGAAAAAGGCGGAAAAGGAGCCTTAGAACTTGCAGAAATGGTAGCCAAAAAAGCCGATAGTTGCAAAACTTGCTTCAAACCATTGTACGACTTCCATTGGCCAGTTGAACAAAAAATTCATACCATTGCCACCAAAATGTATGGCGCTGCCGATGTAGAATATTCATTAAAAGCCCGACAAACCCTACAAAAAATTTACGAACTCGGCTTCGATAAATTTCCTATTTGTATGGCTAAAACACAAAAATCACTTTCCGATGATCCCTCTAAAAAAGGAAGACCTAAAGATTTTATTATCAACATACGCGAAATAGAAATTGCTGCCGGTGCCGGATTTATTATACCCATTGCTGGAACAATAATGCGTATGCCCGGATTGCCCGATATCCCCAGCGCCGAAAATATCGACATCGACAACGATGGTAACATCTCCGGACTATTTTAACCCCACACTATTCATTTGGACTCTTATATAAAACCAATCCATAATTTCTCGATATATAAAAATCGCTTTTTCGGTGCTGCAACAGCCATGCGAAAAAGCTGATTTTTTTACACTACATAAGTAATTTTTCTAATGCAAGTACTGAGTCAAACGATTTGAATCTTACTACGTTTACAAACACGCGATGAATGCACAAAACAATTTTAGTAAAAATTTGCTTTCAAACCATATTTTTTTAGCAAAGTTATTATAGCTTTGAACATTCATAAACAGGCAAATTACGTATGTCAAAACGTCCTATAAAATTTAGCTTAGTATATCGCGACATGTGGCAATCATCGGGCAAATACGTGCCTCGCATCGACCAACTCAAGCAAATAGCCCCCGTCATTATCGATATGGGATGCTTCTCCAGAATAGAAACAAATGGAGGAGCATTTGAACAAGTAAACCTCCTTTATGGCGAAAATCCCAACAGAGTTGTACGCGAATGGATTAAACCATTTAACGAAGCAGGCATTCAAACTCACATGCTCGAACGTGCCTTGAATGGCATTCGAATGTTTCCTGTTCCCGCCGATGTTCGACGACTGATGTACAAAGTTAAAAAAGCTCAAGGTGTTGATATTGCTCGTTCTTTTTGCGGACTTAACGACCCTCGTAATCTTGAACTATCTATAAAATATGCCAAAGAAGCCGGAATGATATCACAAGCGGCTTTGTCTATTACTTATAGCCCTGTACATACCATCGAACACTATATGGAAGTAGTAGATAAAGCAGTTGAATTTGGCGCCGACGAAATTTGCCTTAAAGATATGGCTGGTATTGGACGTCCGGTTTTTTTAGGAAAATTGGTTAGTGAAATTAAACGCAAGTATCCCGATAAAATTGTTCAATACCACGGACATTCAGGACCAGGTTTGTCAATGGCTTCCATATTAGAAGTTTGTCGTGCCGGTGCCGATTACGTCGATGTTGCCATGGAACCTCTATCGTGGGGCATGGTACACCCCGATGTAATATCTGTACGCGAAATGCTGCACGATGCCGGCTTCGAAGTCCCCAAAATCAACATGAGTGCTTACATGGAAGCACGCAGGCTAAATCAGCAGTTTATCGACGAATGGCTCGGGCTTTTTATCGACCCTGCCAACCGATATGTTTCGTCGCTCTTGCTCGGATGCGGACTTCCCGGTGGTATGATGGGTAGCATGATGGCCGACCTAAAAGGAGTACTCGACGGAATAAACAATACTTTAAAAAATGCCGGCAAAAAAACACTTTCACAAGACGAAATACTGGTTTTGCTGTTCGATGAAGTAGCTTACATCTGGCCTATGCTCGGATATCCTCCGTTAGTAACACCTTTCAGTCAATATGTAAAAAATATAGCACTGCTAAATGTGATGTTTCTGCTACAAGGTAAAGAACGATTCCAGATGATTGACAAAAACACCTGGGACATGATATTGGGCAAATCGGGACGTTTACCCGGACCACTTGCTCCTGAAATTGTCGAATTAGCCAAAAAACAGGGTTTCGAATTTTACAACGGCAATCCGCAAGATGCTTATCCCAATGAGCTCGATAAATATCGTCAAATGATGAAAGACAATGGCTGGGATGCTGGACAAGACGAAGAAGAACTATTCGAATTGGCTATGCACGAACGTCAATACATCGATTATAAATCGGGTCTTGCCAAAAAACGTTTTGAAGAAGAAATTGTCAAAGCCAGAGAAAATCAAAGTAAAAAAACTACTCCATCTGCGAATCAACCTGTTGAATTACAAAAACCCTTAGAAAAGAAGCAAGATCCAAACAAAGAAATACTTTACGCTCCTATTAAAGGACAGGTCGTATTCGGATTTCACGAAATTATCGAAGACCGATTTATTAAAGTTGGAGATATTGTTAAACGAGGCGAACGACTTTGTTATATCTATTCCGATCTATTCAATGGATTTGAAGAAATTACCGCTCAAAACGATGGCATTATTACCGAGATTTTAGTAAATCAAGGCTGCATTGTTAATCAAGGAGATCCACTCATTACGATAAAAATTAAACAATCACCCAAATCGTAATTATTTATGAAAGATAAAATTATTGCCGAATTAGAATCTATTGGAATTCTTAATATCCGTGAGTTATATTACAATCTTTCGTACGACGAATTGTTTATACATGAAACCAACCCCTATTTAACCGGTTACGAAAGAGGCATTGTAACCAATTTAGGTGCAGTTGCTGTTGATACCGGAATTTTTACAGGTAGAAGCCCAAAAGACAAATACATTGTAAAAGATGAAAAAACCGAAAAACTTGTATGGTGGGCAACATCGGGCAAAAAAACATCGGACAACAAACCCATAACCAAAGAGCAATGGAATTATTTACTAAATATATCGAAACAACAACTAAGCGGAAAAAAAATATATGTCAACGATGTTTTTGCCGGTGCCAATGAAAATTCGCGATTAAAAATACGCGTAATAACTGAAATAGCTTGGGCTTCACACTTTGTCAAAAACATGTTTATCCGTCCAACCAACGAAGAATTAGAAAATTTTACCCCCGACTTTATTTTGTTTCATGCATGTAAAACCACCAACCCACAATGGAAAGAAATGAACATGAACAGCGAAGTGTTTGTTGCATTTAATTTAACCGAAAAAATGGCTGTTATAGGCGGAACATGGTACGGAGGCGAAATAAAAAAAGGCATTTTTACCGTTATGAATTATTATTTACCGTTGAAAGGCATTGCATCGATGCACTGCTCGGCAAATGTAGGTAAAAACAACGACACAGCTTTGTTTTTCGGACTGTCGGGCACGGGCAAAACTACTCTTTCGACCGATCCAGAACGTTCGCTCATTGGCGACGACGAACACGGATGGGACGACGAAGGAATTTTTAACTTTGAGGGTGGGTGCTATGCAAAATGCATTAACCTCGATCCTGAAAAAGAACCCGATATATATAACGCAATTCGCCGCAATGCATTGCTCGAAAATGTTGTTGTTGATGAAAAAACCGGCATTATTGACTTTTCAAACGCAGCAAAAACCGAAAATACCCGTGTTTCATATCCCATTTATCACATCGAAAACATTGTAAAACCTATCTCTAAAGGACCACATGCAAAAAATATCATCTTTCTAACGGCCGATGCTTTTGGTGTTTTACCACCTATTGCTATCCTCAACGAAAATCAAGCCATGTATTATTTTCTAAGTGGATATACCGCAAAGCTTGCCGGAACCGAACGCGGCATCATAGAACCAGTGCCAACTTTTTCTGCTGCTTTTGGAGCCGCTTTTTTACCCTTACATCCAACTGTTTACGCCAAAATTCTTCGCGAAAAAATCATACAACATCAAACAAAAGTTTATTTAGTCAATACCGGTTGGATAGGTGGACCATATAAAGTAGGAAAACGCATAGAAATTAACTTAACAAGAAATATTATACATTCTATACTCAACGGGAGTATATTCAATTGCGAAACCGAAACCTTGCCAATATTTAACTTAACTATACCCAAGAATTTAACTGGAATTGACACTCAATTTCTAAACCCTCGTAATGTATGGCAAAATAAAGAAGAGTACGATAAACAAGCCATTAAACTGGCTCAAAGTTTTATTGAAAATTTTGAATGGTTCTGCGATAGCGACGAAGGAAAATATTTAAAATCATTTGGTCCTATAATTTAATTAAAATTTTTTGCAACAAAATGATATTTTTTACGTATAAATAATACCTATGAAAACGTTGGCTCACATATTATTTTTTTTATTGAGTATTCCTGTTTTTTCGCAATACCTTAATCCCGGGGGATTTCCACTTATTACAGAGCCACAAATTTCATTAAAAACAAACGATCATAATTCTGAAGGTTTTTTGGTAACCTGGGATACCATAATTTATCATTTTTTTAGACAAGATCCCGGTAATTTAGGTAATCATACCGGCAACGGTGGTCGTATTATGATGAGAAAATCGTATGACAATGGCGATACATGGACTACCCCGGATGTGATTTTTGATGGTCCTTATGATGACAGAAACATCCACGGAGGTATAACAGAAACCGGTAGAATTATTGTAACTTTCAGACAATACAATGCTTTTACTCAACAGCACATAGAATACAATCTGATTTATTCTGATGATTTTGGAAACACATGGATTGGTCCCATAACCATACCAACTGAGGGTGTTGCTTCCGGTACTCACCAAATTTTTGGCAACAACCATATAGGATATTATAATATAATCTATAATTTAAAATATTGTGAAATGAGGCATAGTTGGGATGGAGTTCAATGGGACAGTATTGTTTACGTTTGGGACTATAGATTAAATAACTTATACAAAATAAGCGAGGCTTCGTTCGTTTATCTTGGAAATGGGGTTATGATTGGACTTTTTAGAAACGATTCGGGTATTCTGGGCGAAAACTTTTTACAAGTTGAATCGTACGACTACGGTCAAACCTGGACTGAACCTATGCTAACCAATATTGCCGACGGTTTTTTTTGTCCATCACCCTGGATTTTTTATGATTACGAACATAATCATGTTTGGATTGTAGCTATAGACAGGCGAGGAAATTTTCCTCCTACTTACATACATAACTGGTCTAATGTATGGTTATATTGTGCTTATCCCGACGAAATTTTAAATAATCCACATGAATATACCACTTTTTTAACGTTTTTACGACCCAAACCTTCATTTTTTAGAATATATGGTTACCCAGCCTCAACAAAAACACCTGATGGTAATTATTTAATTCTGTTCACCGAAAGTGAATACAGAAATAAAGGTGAATGGGCTTATTTATATCAATTTAAAATTTTATACAATTTTGGACCTTATGTTGGTATTCAAAATAATACTTTTCCTCTTCTCTCTTCTATCAAATTGTTTCCCAATCCATCTTCCAACTTTATCAACATAATAGGTAATGTGTCAGAAAAGGGTAACGATATGGTTGAATTACGAATATATAATTCAATAGGTCAAACGATATACTATGAAAGTAAAAAAGTACCGTTTAGCAAATCGTTTCATTTTGTGGTTGATATCCATCAATTACCAGAAGGCGTGTACCATTGTTTAATTAACATAAATAACGATAAAATATCTGTACCATTTTTTAAACAATAACCCCAAAAGTATTGTCTTCGAAAGCCGTTCCTACAACAACCATTTGTGCACCGTAAGAAAAATATTGCTCAACCATTGTTTTTGATTTAATTCCACCACCTACAATAATAGGTAATTTTACCGATTTAGATACTGCTTCAACCACCGATAAAGGAACCGGGTTTATTGCTCCACTTCCAGCTTCCAGGTAAATAGCCTTGAAACCAATAAATTCGGCAGCATAACATGTTGCCAATATAATATCGATTTTGTCGGCAGGAATGGGTATAGTATTGCTCATATATTGCACACTGCTTGTCTTACCACCATCTATCAGTAAATATGCTACCGATACTACGTCGAGCATGGAGCGTTTTAGTATGGGTGCAGCTAACACTTGCTGACCTATTAAATATTCTGGATTTCGACCCGATAACAATGATAAAAACAACAAACCATCGGCCTCGTTACTTATTTGAAAAATACTGCCCGGAAAAATATAAACGGGTTTATGAGTTGTTTTTTTTAATTCCTTTATATGCTCATCTAATGAATTAAACAGCAAACTGCCGCCTATTAAAATTAAATCAATTCCATGATTCTGAATGTGATTATTGACTTGTTCTAACGAACTAACAGGAGTTTTGTCGGGATCTATCAGCATTGCTAACTGATGACGATCAAAACGTAATTTACTCATAATTAAATCCTTTCAAATACCCAAGATATAAAATAATTTTCAGTTTGATAAGTGTCTATTTTTATTTTTTTTTCGAATGGCTTTTTTATTAAAGCTGTATTGTCCTGATAAATAATATAATCGTTTTTAAAATCGGGAGTTGACCAGGGAATCATTTTGTAAATAGCTTCTTTGGCTGTCCAGACCCTAATTAAATCGAAATTTGATCGAATCCATTGTTGTTCGGTTTCGTTGATAAATTTTTTTGCAGCTCTTTGCATGCATCTATTGCTTTCTTCGATATCAATACCTAAAAAACCTTTTTCGGCAATCATTACTACAGCATAATTATCGCTGTGGCTTATCGATAAGCGTTGTCCCGTTTGCCGACATATCGGTTTTTCGAATTCATCGTAATAATAATTTTGATGAACCCCTGTTAGTTTAAAAATTAAAAAAAGTACCGAAAGATGTTCTTTTAAACGAACTTCGTTTTTGTACGTTTTCGTTGACTCTGTTAAGAGAAAATTATCGAGTTGACTTTTGTAATAATCTATACTTTTTATTTGTTCTATTGCGATTGTGTAAAAGTTTTGTTGCTTTATTATTTCCAACGCAAGGTTTCTATTAAATGTTTAACATCTTCGTATAAAAAAGTAATAACTGGTGCCAGGCTGTCTTTATTTGGTTTGACATTAAAATACAAACTTCCTCTTATAAAATGCTTTATACTATCGGTCAGATAAAATTGAACAGGCGAAGCAGCATTACCTTTTATTTCATAAACCATACCAAAAACTTTGTTTTTAGAATCTATATAAGCAATTTCGCGAATAGCATCGGCTTTAATATCGTGTTTATAGGCAAGCGAGCGACTTTCTTCGGTATATTTATATAGGTTATCCTGAATGTCGTAATAGGTTATATGTAATGTTGCTTTAAAAGCAGAAAATTGAATATTCAACCAGCCCGAATTACGGTTTTTGGTTGTATCGTATGGCTCTATCGTAGCATATAAAGGATATTCAAACCGATACAAACAAGTATTGGTATCTAATGTTGTATAAGTTTTCGATGGTAAATCTATGCGAAAATACTCCATCGGTTTGGGAGTGTATGAATTTCCGCACGATGCAAAAATACAGGCTAATATAATTAGTTTAATGAATCTCATCATCTGTTGGTTGGGGCAAAATGATATGAACCGTTTTTATTCGACGCATATCGGCCTGTTTGATTATAAATTTAAAACCCGAAATGATGATAACATCATTTACTTTTGGAATGTTTCCGGTATGTTGTAATATAAGTCCAGCTATAGTCTCTGCATCGGCTTTGGTTTCTTCGAAGAGCTTTTCGTCTATTTGTGCAAAATTACAAAAATCGTAGATCAATGTTTTACCATCGGTTTCGTATTCAAAATCGTTCATTTTTTTAATGGGTAGGACATCGGTATCAAACTCATCGTCGATGTTTCCTACAATTTCTTCGAGTATATCTTCGAGCGTCAATATGCCAGAAGTTCCTCCATACTCATCTACTACAATGGCCATGTGAATCTTTTTCTGCTGAAATTCCTCGAGCAATTCGTTGATAAACTTTGTCTCTGGCACAAAATAAGGAGGACGAATTAACGATTGCCATTTGAAGTCGTTCTTGTGCAAATGTGGCAGTAAATCTTTTATATACAGAATACCTACAACCTGATCAAAATTATTTTTTATTACCGGCATACGACTGTATCCGCATTCGCGTATAGTTTGAATCACTTTTTGAAACGAATCACGAATATCAATAAATTTTACATCTACACGTGGAATAAGAATTTCGTTTGCACGAATTGAAGCAAAATTTACAATTCCCTTCAATATTTTCTTTTCCTCGTTGAACTGATCCGAAGCAATATCGATAGCATCAGACAGTTCGTTGAATTGTATAGTTTGACGATGTTTTAACTTAAAAAAGGATGTTGTTTTTGTTAATAATACGATGAAAGGGGAAAAAATATATTGAGCTACTACAACAAAGATTGAAGAAAATTCGGCAAAACGTAACGGACTTTGAGCGGCCATGGTTTTGGGTAAAACTTCGCCAATCAACAAAATTAGTATCGTAGCTATTAGCGTTTGAACAATAAAAATAAGTACCGGATTATTTTGAAATATAAACACTATATTCGTAAGCCATACAAAAATTATTACAAAAGCTATGTTGATAAAGCTATTGGCTGTTAAAATTGTTGCTAATAGTTTTTCTGGGTTTTGCAATAATGATATTATTCGCACATGACTTTTTGAGCGATTTTGTTTTAAGTTATTTTTTACCGATGGACTAAGCGAAAATAAAGCCACTTCGCTTCCCGACATAAGTGCACTTAAAAATAGGAGCATTAGTAAAACAACTGCTCCTACAACAATATCGCTAATGTGTGTGCTAACGGTATTATAATCAATCACGTATGAATAAATTAGAACGGAAGATCGTCTTCGGATGTGGACTCTGAAAGAGTATTGTTGATATCTTCGGCCGAATCTATCTCGCTATTGTTAGGCATGGTTGTTGGTTGTTCTATTGAAGTTGAGTCTTCTTTTTTGCCTAACAATTGTATTTTGTCTGCTATGATCTCGTAAACATAACGTGTTTGATTTTCTTTATCTGTATAAGTACGACTTCTAATTTTACCTTCGATATACAATTGCGAACCTTTGCGAATAAATTTCTCGGCCAATTGAGCATTGTTTCGCCATGCAACTATATTATGCCATTCTGTTATTTTTTGCATGTTACCATTTTGATCTTTATACACTTCATTCGTAGCCAAAGTAAACGTTGCAACAGGCGTATTTTCATTGATATTTCTTATAACGGGGTCTTTGCCTACATTACCTACGAGAATAACTTTATTTACCGACATAATGAATAAAATTTAATTGTTAATTTTTACCATTGTATTTATTAAAAAACATCAAAATACTTAGCCAATATTCTTTCGACGATGAGGAAGTGTTCCATAAAGCCTTAGAACCATGTTCGCCTTGTCCTTCTTGTGGTTTAAAAATAGTTTTTAGCGATTCGGGAATATATTTGGCTAGCTCCATTACATACGGATATTCACGTTGCGAACATGCTATAAGTACCGGTTTGTCAAAATTTTTTAACTGCGGTTGCACTTTTAGTTCGTTGCCAAAATACTCACCCGGCGAAAATGCTATTACTGCTTTTACCTTATCGTTCCCTTTAGCTACAATTAAAGCTAACGATGCCGAATACGAACTTCCTACTATTACTACCGGCTTTTTACTTCTTTGGTAAGCATAATCAATTGCTGCTTCTATATCTTTCCGTGCATCCAGATAACCAGTAGATAAATTTCTTTTTTTAGCTTCTTTGACTGTTTCGTTTTGAATAAAATTAACCTGATCGCCCGAACGCAAATCAACAGCTAAACAGTTATACCCTAGATTCATCAACCGAGGAGCTGTTTCCTTATATTCGCCTTTGCTATAACCAGCCTGATGGAACAATACCATATAAGGCATCGACGGATCGTTTTCGTATAAATATGCTGTTATAGGCAAGCTATCTGAAGCATAAAACCGTACTACTTCCTGAGCATTTACCTGTAATGTTACCAGTAAAAATAATAAGAGTCTCATAATAAATAAATTAAATTTCGGCTAAAACCCAGATATGATTCTCAGATGCTTCTACCAAACCTTTTTTAATTTTAATGCTTTTAGTATTTTTTTCCTTATCCACAATTTTTATATCACCCTTATTTAACGTTGAAATAATGGGTGCGTGGTTGTTTAGTATTTCAAACCTTCCTGTCGTTCCGGGCAACGATACCAAATCAACATCACCCTTATATAGTTGATCGTTTGGTGTTATTATTTCTAGTTTCATATTGCAAATATACACGAAATTTTTTTAAACTAACTAAAAGACTTCACTATTTTGATAAAAATGTAACGTTTTATATTATGAAATAAAATTCAAAAATAAACGATGGGCTATTACTGTGCCACAAATGTATAATAAATAAAACCTTTTTGCAACGATGGTGCTTTGTCATTGGGCTGAAATCGACTTCGTTGAGCAGCATCTAACGCCGAATGTGGCAAGCAGGTTTCGTTGAGTGAAGCAGATGCCTCGCTTATCCGAGCCGATACAACCTGTCCCTTAGGATTCACATGTATCTCTACCACCACTTTCCCATATCCCATGCACTTATAAGCGGGTATGGGCAAGCGTACTGCACGACGTCCACCTAAATCGTAACTCACTATAGCATTACCCGAATAAGTTGCCTGATTATCTTTACCTTCCTGATTTTTATCATTGTCTGGCTTTTCCCAATCCTTAATGTCGGGTGCTTCGGAACTGTAATCCTTAATTAACCATCGCAAATCTTTGTAATCGTTTGCCTGAAACACCTCTTTTCCCTGAACAGATTTTAAAAGTTCCTTTGCTTCGCGATAATAGTCTCTGTCGCTAGCATTTTTTTCGGCAAGGTTTTTTTCTACATTTTTTACATCACTATTAAGATCTTCGCCTTTATCAATTTCATTTTTGTCGTTTTGTAGCTTAACTATTTCGGGGTCATTAAAATCTATTATTATTGTTGATTCTGCTGGCATCTCTGGTTTCGACATTTCCAAAACAATAAGTATGGCAAAAAAGAACATGTGTATAAGTATAGTTATACTCAAGGGTAAAAAATAACGGTTTATAAATTTGTCGGCAATATGTTGAACTTTATTTAGCACTACCTTTGAAATAAAGGTTATTAGCCTGCTCAATTAGTTTTAATATTTCCTCGCGTCCTTTTTTTTCTTTCGAACTGGTTAATATATGTTGCGGACGGCTTTCCCAATATGTGTCAAAAAAATGATACAATTGATTTTTATG
>CALGPK010000066.1 GCA_937960415.1 uncultured Bacteroidales bacterium
GCCTCAACAGATGATGGGGACCATCATTAAAAACTTCTTTGCACAAAATATGCAATTGAAGCCACAAGACATCATTTCCGTTTCTATTATGCCTTGTACCGCCAAAAAATTCGAAGCACAACGCGAAAACATGTCCACCAACGGTATTAGCGATGTAGATATTGTTATCACTACCCGCGAGTTGATTGAACTCATCAATCTATACGGTATAGACATGAATCATCTTGAACCGGAAATGACCGATTCGCCATTCGGAATAAGAAGTTCGGCTGGTAAGATTTTCGGAGCAAGCGGTGGTGTTACCGAAGCAGCCCTCAGAACTGTTTACAAGGCACTGACCAACAACGAATTAAACTCGTTTAAAATCAACAAAATAAGAGGATTCAACGGCAGAAAAGAATTAAAACTCAACATCAACGGGAAAGAAATAGGAATCGCAGTTGTAAGTGGTCTTGCTAATGCCGCCAAACTAATAGAAGAAATACGCAACGGACGAAATGACATCCATTTTGTAGAAGTAATGACGTGTCCGGGCGGATGTATTGCCGGTGGCGGTCAACGTATTGGAAGCAGTCTAAAAGAGATAGAAGCCCGAATGAATTCGCTTTATCTGATAGACGAAACTGAAAGTCTCAAATTATCGCACAAAAATCCCGAAATTGCTCAACTCTACGAAAAATTCCTACAATACCCATTAAGCCCACTAAGCCACAAGATTCTACATACACATTATGAAAAACGTGAAGTTTTGCTATAACAAACAAACTAACAGCCATGAGCACACTCATCAACAACGAACTGGTTTACACCGTTAAAGACCGATGTAGGGTTTGCTACACCTGCGTCAGAGAATGCCCCGTTAAAGCCATTAAAATCATCAACGGGCAAGCCGAAGTTATTTCGGCACGCTGTATTGGCTGTGGTAATTGTACTAAAGTTTGCAGTCAGAAAGCAAAAGTTTTTGTCGATACAAGTCAAAAAGTTTTCGAGTTTCTCAAAAATGAGCAAAAAACTGTTGCTTGTCTTGCACCAAGCTTCCCTGCCGAATTTTACGATATCCCTTACAAAAAGCTTATTGGCATGATTAAGCAACTAGGCTTCGATTATGTAGTAGATGTTAGCTTTGGTGCCGACATGGTTACGCTCAAGTACCAACAATATATGAAAGAACATCCCACCAATAGAACTATTTCATCCGACTGCCCAGCTATTGTTTACTATATACGGCACTATCATCCCGAACTTGTACCATCGTTAACCCCCATTTGCTCGCCCATGGTAGCTACTAGTCGAATCGTTAGAGAAAAATATGGCAGCAATGTTCGAGTCGTGTTCATTGGTCCCTGCATTGCTAAAAAAGCCGAGTCGAACGAAGTAGATCAAATTATTACGTTCAAAGAACTTCGCAACATATTCGAACAGGCATACATCACTCCAGAAACCTGTCAGGAAGCTGAATTCGACCCGCCTGTTGGCGGCAAAGCTTCCATATTTCCTGTTACTAGAGGTAAACTATATACGATGAACAAATCGGACGATATTTGCGAAGAAAACATTATTGTAGCTTCGGGTAAAACACATTTCAGAGAAGCCATAAAAGAATTCGAAGAAGGACTGAATAAATCGCAACACCTCGAACTGCTTTGCTGCGAAGGATGCATCATGGGTCCGGGCATGACGGAGTCGAACAAGCTATACACCAAAACAACATTTATTAGAAATTATGTTAGAGAAAAACTGTCAAGGTTAAACAAATATGAATGGGAGCAAGCCATAAAAACATACGAAAAACTCGACTTTTCACAGCATTTTAATCCAGCAGACCGTAGAATTCCAAAGCCTTCGAACGATGCTATCGAAAACATATTGCATCGCATGGGCAAAACCAAACCCGAAGACCACCTAAACTGTGGTGCTTGCGGGTACGACACCTGCACCGAACATGCCATTGCTATACTCGAAGGACTTGCCGAAAGCGAAATGTGTTTGCCATATACCATCGAAAAATTACACAACTCTATTAAAGAACTCAATTTGTCGAACGAAAAACTTGCCAACGCTCAGCTTTCGTTGAAACAATCGGAAAAATTGGCCACCATGGGACAACTTTCAGCAGGTATTGCTCACGAACTCAACAATCCACTTGGAATTATCACCATGTATAGTCACATATTAAAAGAAGAAATACCCCCCGATGATCCCATACAAAAAGATCTTTCAATCATCGTAGAGCAAGCCGAACGATGCAAAAAAATTGTTGGCGGATTGCTCAATTTTGCTCGTAAAAATCAAGTTAATCTGGTCGAAACCGATCTGGTAAAATTCTCAGAACACACGATACAATCCATTATCATACCCGACAATATACGCGTAAACATTGTGTCCAAAATGAAAAATCCATTGGTCTACATCGATAACGAACAATGGATGCAGGTAATGACAAATATCGAAAAAAACGCTATTGAAGCCATGCCTAATGGTGGCATACTAACTATTCAATTGAGTGACACAGAACATGAAGTCGAAATCTATATTTGCGATACTGGCATGGGCATTTCAAAAGAAAATTTAGAAAAAATCTACACGCCATTTTTTACAACAAAGCCTATTGGCAAAGGCACGGGGCTCGGATTATCACTAGTATATGGCATTGTTAAAATGCACCATGGACAAATTATATGCGAAAGCAATGACAATCCACAAAAAGGACCTACTGGAACATGCTTTAAAATTCGTATTCCAAGAAACATAAAGTTTAACAGTTATAAATCATATTCGTATGAAAAATATGAATCGTAAAAAAGTATTAATTGTTGATGATGATATCGATAGCCTAAATCAACTCAGTATGTATATGCAAAAGATGGGCTTCGAAGTCGTTTCGGCTGATTCGGAAAAAGAAGGCGAACAACTGATAAATCAGCACAAACCCGATCTTGCCATTTTCGATTTAATGATGGACAACAAAGACAGTGGATTTATTCTGAGCTACAAGTTTAAGAAAAAATATCCCGATGTACCTGTAATCATTGCAACAGCAGTCAGTTCAGAAACAGGGATTCTTTTCGAACTCAATTCCGAAGAAGAAAAGAAATGGATTAAAGCCGACCTATATCTCGAAAAAAGTATTCGATACGACCAACTCAAAGAACATATCCAAAAATTATTAAACCTTTAAAAATTATAGCTATGACAACATTAAAAGTACTGATAGTGGACGATGAGCCGGGAATTCGATCGGGCATTTCACGTATATTACAAAATTATACGGTCGATTTTCCTTTTGCCGAAGAGCCTTTTCAGTACGAATCCATCGAAGCTGCAACGGGCGAAGAAGCTCTGCAATATATCGATAACGAAAACATCGACATCATATTGCTCGACAATAAACTGCCCGGCATTCAAGGCGTTGAAGTGTTGCAATACATTAACGAAAAAAACATCGACACGTATGTAATGATGATCACCTCGTATGCATCGCTCGATTTGGCCATCAAAGCCACCAAAAACGGTGCATACAATTTCGTGCCTAAGCCCTTTACTCCAAATGAACTCAAATCGGCTATAGAAGGTATTACTAAGTACCTATATTTGCGGAGAATGACCAACAAACTGAACGAAGAAAACCGAAAAACACGATTTCAATTTTTATCGGTTTTGTCTCATGAATTAAAGTCACCCCTCAACGCCATTGAAGGCTACCTACGTATTATGCAAGACCGTCAGGTGGGCAACAACCTCGACGACTACGAAAACATGATTCTTCGCTCACTCGAACGTATCCGTAGTATGCGAACTCTTATCTCCGACTTACTAGACCTTACTAAAATTGAATCGGGCGGTAAAAAACGCCAAATAAACAAAGTCGATCTGGTGCACATAGCCCAATTGGCTATCGACAATATGCTACCATTGGCATCGCAACAAAACATAAAAATCTACCTCGACTCATCAAAAACCGAAATATACCTTAATGCCGACGCCTCCGAAATGGAAATTGTACTTAACAACCTTCTTTCAAATGCCATTAAATACAATAAGCCAAATGGTTCGGTGTATTGCAGCATTAAAGATGAACCGCAACAAGTCGTCATTGAAGTAAAAGATACCGGTATAGGAATGAGTGCAGAAGATATTTCAAAACTCTTTCAGGAATTTGTCAGAATCCGAAACGAAAAAACTAAAAGCATTACAGGAACCGGTTTAGGATTGTCGATTGTAAAAAAACTCATTAACGAATATTACAATGGACAAATAAAAGTGAGTAGCGAAGTCGATAAAGGATCTACGTTTATTATCGAAATACCTAAAAACTAATAAAAAAGTTTGCTCCATATTGTTTCAATGGTTTCGTATTCCACTCCACGCTGTAATAAAAAATTCATCAGTTTTCGCTTTTTTTCTAGATCATCGATGGCTTTTATCGTTTTTAATTTTGAACTTGCTAATTTAATAAATTTTTCGAGGTATTCTTCATCATTTACATTGCTTTCCCAAATTTTTTCAAATAAACTTTCGGAAATTTCTTTTTGCAAAAGCGCATATTTTATTTTTTGCTTTCCCCAACCATTAAGTTTCAACCTGTCGTTAATAAAAGCCTGAACATAACGCACTTCGTCAATAAATTTTTCGTTAATCAACGTTTCAATAATGCTGTTTTTTTCACTTTGCGATAAATGGCTTTTGTTTAATTTATCCATTACTTCGCTTTTACACATTTCTTTTTTTGAACACAACATGCGTAGCTTATTTAACCAATTTTCTTTTTCTGTCATAATTTTATAGCTTTTACGTATCGGGGCTTGTTATGTATATCATTAAATAGTATCGTTTGGTATTGATGTTGCGTGAACAAATCTCTTACCTGCTGAAAAAAATGCTCGTGTATTTCGACATACACTGCTCCACTTTGAGTTAATTTCTTATTGGCAAAATATAAAATGGCTTTGTAAAAAAGCAACGGATTATCGGGTGGAACAAATAAAGCATCGTGTGGTTCAAAATTTACCACATTTTTGTGCATCATCGCTTTTTCATTTTCCGGAATATAAGGCGGATTACTCACAATTACATCAAACATAAAACTGCTATTATACAAAGCAGATCTTAAAATATCATCGTGTAAAAAAAATACGGATACCTGATTTTTTAAAGCATTGCACTCTGCAACGCGTAAAGCTTTATCGGAAACATCAGTTGCAAAAATATTCCAGGTTTGAACATGTTTTTTTAAAGATATAGCAATACATCCCGATCCTGTACCAATATCTATTAAATTCAAATGATTTACATCGGAAAAATCGTTTAATACCTGACGACACATTTCTTCGGTTTCGGGTCTGGGAATCAATACATCGCGACTAACATAAAATTCCATATCAAAAAACCATGCTTTATGTATAACATATTGAATGGGTTCTGCTTTTAATAATCGTTTCCATTTTCTACATATTTTCTTATAAATTCCTTTATCCACAGTTTGATTTAATTGTTGATATAATTCAAATCGATGTAAAACACCTAAGTTGCTCATAATCAACAACTCGGATATTCGTATTGACTCATGTTTATCGTAAATAGATTCAAGGGAAGACGAAATATTATACATCAATTCTCTAATTAACATAGCATACCCTCATAATGATACCTTTCATAATAATTGTTCATAAACATTTGCAAAATATGAAATTATGTTTTAAATTTAAAGCCAAAATTTCAAACTATGAAAAAAATTCTTCTATTATTCGCTGTTTTTTATAGTACAATTCATGTCAATGGTCAGATTCAATTTCAGAAACGATATGGTGTAGGCAATTTTTATAATTTTTTAACATCGGTTGTTCAAAATAGTGATAAGAGTTATACCATGGCAGGTCATGGTATAAATATCGGACAATACGAACTGGATGTTGTAAATGTAGATTCTACGGGCACTGTTGTTTGGTCTAAACGTTATTATAGCCCCGTTTTCTTGGCAACCGATTATTATGAGTCGGGGAAACTCATCAAAACATCAGATGGAGGATACATATTATGCGGAACAAGAAAAACCGACGCATTCATTATGAAACTCGATGCCAATGGAGGTCTATCGTGGTCAAAAACATATTACATTAGTGGAGCTTCCTATCATCACTTAAAAAATATTAAGCAAACTTCCGACGGAGGCTATATTGCAGTAGGTTACATGCGAAATAGCAACAACGATTCTCTTGATGCATTTATCGTTAAAATTTCCAATGGCGGCTTGTTAGCATGGGGAGGAAGATGGAACAACAGTAGCATCAATTCAAATGATGCATTTCTCGATGTTGCCGAAGATCCCGGTTCTGGCTACGTCGCTGTTGGATACACTTCGCAGATTAATGGTACAGACACTTCATTAAATGCTTTGGTAGTTAAATTCAATAACAGTGGTAATATTACCTGGTCCTATTCTTTAGGTGGTATTACACACGACGATGAGGCAAGCGTTATTATTAAACAAGGTACTAATTTTTATATCGCGGGAAATACAACTCAGGGTGCAATAGGCACCGACTTCTTTTTTATGGAAATGACGACCTCGGGAACACAAAATTGGGTTAAACGATTTAACTACGGTTTAGCCGATTTGATGTTTAAAATTTTACCTACTTCTACTGGCTTCTCGTTAATTGGTGGTGAAATCACTCTTGGAGGCAACCTGGTAAAAGCCGATTTCAACTCAAGCGGACAATATATTCCAAATTCTGCATATGCTTATGGAGGCAATTGGGCATTTCCTATCAATGTTGACGCTCAAAAAACTACCGACAACGGTTGGATTATGGGAGTAATGAGTATTGATTATGCTTATTATTTACTTAAAGCCAATCATACCGGCGCTACGGGCTGTTATGAAAACACATTCAATCCGAGTATAACGACCTTTTCTTTTACTCAAAATACCATAACGGGGGCATATTATACCAGTGTTTCATCGGGCAATCCGACTGTTACAACAGGTAATTTAACCATTAGTAATGTTGTTACCGACTGTCAGTTTATACCCTGCGATACTCCAATAGTAACCATTACGCCTACCAATCCTACTATATGTCATGGACAAACTATAACACTCACAGCATCTGGTTCTAATGGTAGTGGACCAGTTACCAGCTGGAGTTGGAATACCGGTCAAACAAGTGCATCTATTCAGGTAAGTCCTACCAATACTACTACATATTCGGTCGTAGGTTCTGTTGGTTCGTGTCCTAGCCAAACAGTATATGTTACTGTAACAGTCAATCCCATACCTTCTGCAAGCATTACCGGCAATACTACCATCTGTCAGGGACAGTCTACTACGTTAACCGCAACAGGCGGTGTAACATATCTGTGGAGTAATGGTGTTTCTGGACCTACCAATATCGTTAATCCTTCCAGCAATACCACTTACACCGTTACCGTTACCAATTCTTTTAACTGTACTAGTACAGCATCAACACAGGTTGTAGTTAATCCTTTGCCTGCTGCTTCTATTAATGGTCCTACATCCGTATGTGCAGGAACAAATGTTTCACTTACTGCGTCCGGAGGAGACTCATATTTATGGAGCACAGGATCTACCTCTAATCCTTTAAATGTAAATCCAACTATGTCAACAACATACTCAGTTACTGTAACCAATACATCTACAGGCTGTTCGGCAACGGCAAGTCATCAATTAACCGTCAATCAAAATCCTGTTGTAGCTATCGCCGGAGATACTATTATTTGCGAAGGTAGTTCTACCACCATTACCGCTAGCGGTGGAGATATCTACTCATGGTCCAATGGTGCTAACACACCAAATATTACTATTACACCTCCACTTGGTAATAGTATTTATACAGTTACCGTTACCAATTCATCAACAGGATGTTACACTATTAGAAACGTCACGGTACAGGTAGTTTCGGCTCCCAGTGCAACCATAACCGGTAATAATGCAATATGCTCCGGACAATCGACTACGCTAACTGCCAGTGGAGGTACAACATACTTATGGAGTACTGGAAATGCTACAGCCAGCATCAATGTCTCGCCAGCTACAACTACCACTTACACCGTTTCGGTATATGCTGGAACTTGTTACTCTACTGCAAGTATTCAAGTAATTGTGCATACACCACCTACCATTTCCATGTCGGGGCAGAATGTTTCATGCAACAATGGCAACGATGGAATAGCAATAGCAACCATTACGTCCGGAAATCCTCCTTATACTTATTCATGGAATAATGGACAATCCGGCTCTCAAATATCCAATCTCACTGCTGGCACCTATTCAGTTACGGTAACCGATGGTAATGGATGCACCACAACCGGACAAACAACGATTACACAGCCTCAGGCATTAAGTGCCACTTACAATGTTAGCAATATAAGTTGCTTTGGCGGAAACAATGGTTCGGTTATAGTAACACCTTCAGGTGGAACTGCACCTTACACATATACATGGAGCAATGGCTCATCCGGTGCTACCAATAACAATTTATCTGCTGGCAGTTATACCGTAACCATAACCGACGCAAACGGATGTACACACATTGTACAAAATATTAACGTCAGTCAACCTGCCAGCCCATTAACTACCGTTATCGACTCTGTACGGCATGTTTCATGCTACGGCGAAAATAACGGCTTTATTATGGTTCATGGCACTGGAGGGACTGCACCATATCAATATGCATGGTCGAATAATGCAACCACCAACTCCATTGCCTTTTTAACTGCTGGCTCATATCGTGTTACCGTTACCGATGCCAACGGTTGTGCCGATATTGATACTGTTGTTATCAATCAGCCATCTGCCATTGTTGTACATTCACTAATTACCAATGCATCGTGCAACTACGGCAAAGACGGTAAAATAGAACTAGAAGTAACAGGCGGAGCTCCTCCTTACAATTATTTATGGTCAAATAATGTTACTCTATCGAACAATGTTAACATAGGTAGTGGCAATTATACCGTTACCATAACCGACAATACAAACTGCACCCATACCAGCAACTTTCTTGTAAAAGCAAGTGATGTTGACTGTCTTTTGATTCCCGACCTTATTACTCCCAATGGCGACGGTGTAAACGATAGGTTTGAAATAAAAGGCATCCAGTACTTCGAAAAAGTTGACATTGAAATATTCAATCGCTGGGGGAGCAAAGTATTTAGTTTTAGTGGAAGCGGTATCGAATATACCGACCCTGCCAAACAATGGGATGGCACCTATAAAGATAAGGAAAAATGCTCACCCTGTTCGTTTGTTTACATTGTGAATGTTTATACAGGGAAGAATCCTTATCAAGGTATTGTAACCGTAAAACAGTAAAATAATTATATTTAACCTGCCCAACCTTCACGGTCTAAACTGCGATATTGAATAGCCTCGGCCACATGAGCGGGTTTAATTGCGTCCGACTTTTCCAGATCTGCAATTGTACGAGCTACTTTAAGAATTCGGTCGTAAGCACGAGCCGAAAGTCCTAATTTATTCATTGCATTTTTCAATAAGGCAAGCCCTGAGTCATCTAAAGCTGCATATTTTTGAAGCAACTTGCTATTGATTTGAGCATTGCAATATATCCCTTTTAATTCTTTATAGCGTTCTTCCTGAATTTTACGGGCTTTTACAACTCGTTCTCTAATAGTTTCGCTTGTTTCAACTTTCAAATGATAACCCGACAATTTTTCAAAAGGAACAGGTACTACTTCCAAATGAATATCGATACGATCGAGTAAAGGACCAGAAATTCGGCTTAAATACTTTTGTCTTACTCCGGGCGAACATACACACTCCTTTTCGGGATGATTGTAATAGCCACATGGACAGGGATTCATCGATGCAACTAACATAAAACTAGCAGGATACTCAACACTAAACTTTGCCCTGCTAATAGTAACCATCCTATCTTCGAGCGGTTGACGCATTACCTCCAGCACGGTTCGTTTAAACTCGGGCAACTCGTCTAAAAAGAGCACTCCATTATGAGCCAGCGATATTTCGCCGGGCTGAGGATACGTACCGCCTCCCACCAAAGCCACATCGCTAATAGTGTGGTGCGGAGAGCGAAACGGACGCACCGTCATTAGCGAAGCATTTTTATCGAGTAAACCGGCTACTGAATGAATTTTTGTAGTTTCCAGGGCTTCCTCGAGAGTTAATGGTGGCAAAATAGTAGGTATTCGTTTGGCAAGCATTGTTTTACCAGCCCCCGGCGGACCTATCAAAATGATATTGTGCCCACCTGCGGCAGCTATTTCCAAAGCACGTTTAACATTTTCCTGTCCTTTAACATCGGCAAAATCTATTAAATATTTATTGTAATTAGCATAAAATTCTTCTTCAATATTAACTTTTACTTTCTCTAATCCACTACCTGTTTTTAAGAATCCAATGACCTCCGATATGTTTTCAGCACCATATACTTCAATATCGTTAACCACGGCTGCTTCACGAGCGTTTTGTCTGGGTAAGATAACCGCCTTAAATCCCTCATTCCGAGCCTGTATAGCAATGGGCAATGCTCCTCGTATAGGCTGAATATATCCGTCGAGCGAAAGTTCGCCCATGATGATATACGAATCGAAACTGGCAATATCAATCTGATTACTTGCTGCCAATATACCCAGAGCAATAGGCAAATCGTAGGCCGACCCTTCTTTTTTAATGTCTGCTGGTGCTAAATTTATAATTAACTTCTGACCTGGCATACGGTAACCATTCTGTTTCAATGCAGACTCTATTCGTTGCAAACTTTCTTTTACAGCATTATCGGGCAAGCCAACCATATAATATCTTATACCGTGAATGGCATTTACTTCTATCGTAATAGTTGTAGCATTTATACCATATACTGCACTTGCAAATACTTTTACCAGCATAAAATTTATTAACAATTCGTTTTAACAAAATTAGGCTAAAAATCTTTTTCAACGATAGTATAATTAAAAAATATCGTTACATTTGTAAGCAAAGCAAACCATATATGGTAAAATACTTGGGAATATTCATGTTAGTTGGAATAATTGCCATCCATTCACTCAATGCTCAACAATCTTATTATCCAGAACCCTTATTAGACTCCATTTCGGCAGGTCCCGTTAACGATCAGGAATATGAAGAAGAACTTAACGTTGTAGCCTTAAATTTGACTTCGTATTACGTACCAAATTATATTGATAGTTTTATCAACGTGCCAGCATATAATCTTTACCTTTTTTGGGATACCACCGATATTCATCCATATCAAAGTAAAATGCTACTATTCAACGAAACACATTCTATTATTCTCAGAAAAAACGATACAGACTTTTGCTTCCCTCATAAGAAGAACGAAATAACATCCGATTTTGGATGGCGTCGTTGGAAATATCATTATGGAATAGACCTGAGAGTAAACCCCGGCGATAGCATTTTAAATTGTTTTGATGGAATGGTAAGAATTGCCAAATATAGTAAGTCCTATGGCTACACAGTAGTAGTTCGACACAACAATGGACTCGAATCGCTTTATGCGCATTTATCGAAACTGCTCGTTTCGCCCAACCAACGAGTAAAAGCTGGCGATGTTGTGGGCTTAGCTGGTAATACAGGTCGCTCAACAGGACCTCATCTGCATTTAGAATTCAGATACATGGGTGGTCCTATCAATCCACACCATATTATAAATTTTGCCAACATGAATTTGCAAGCAGATACTCTTATCATCAACAGACAAACCTTTGCTTATTTAGAGGATGTATTTAAAGCACGTTACCATACCGTAAAAAAAGGTGACACTTTAGGCAAAATTGCCAAAAGGTATGGTGTATCTATTAACAGACTTTGTAAGTTAAATGGCATTTCGCGTCACACAATCCTTCGTCCGGGACAAAAAATAAGATATACCTGAAATACGTTTTAAAAATAGACACTTTTCTCTGTTTGTAGTTATTTATAGCTAAACTATTTCATATTAAAAAATGACAATTATTGTATATGTAGGATAAAGCCAACTCAGGCAATAGAAGGCTTTAAGTAAGGTTATAAATCATATACTTACTCTCATTGCATGCAAAACAATAGCGTCAATCCCTAAGCTTGAGTTAACACTAAAATATAAGCAGTTTCGTATTATTACTCGTTTTTTCAATTGATACTAATAAAAGATTTCTTATTAAATAAAATGGGTTTAATATTTTTTTAGAACATAGCTCTTATTATATTAAATAAAGCCATTACCTTTGCATTAAAAAAAGTATCATGAACTTTAACAGCACCTCTCCATCTGGTAAGCCCAAAGCTTCGTTGTGGATGCTCATAACCATCATTTTTTTGTTTTTATCAAATATATTTTTTATTTATAAATTTTACACAGTTCGAAAAGAAAAAGTATATGTTCAAGTAGAATTGCAAGACACCGAAGCAGAAAAAGCTCAAATAGAAGAACAACTTAAAGACATGCTCAACCAGTACAATACGCTTAAAACCGATAATTCCAAATTATCGGCAGAACTCGAACAAGAAAAAGAAAAAATTAAAGAGCTGCTTGAAGAAATTAAAAACATAAAAAAAGCCAATGCTTATCAAATCAATCAATACAAAAAAGAGCTCCAGACGCTTAGAGAAATTATGCGAAGCTACATCGTACAAATTGATTCGTTAAATACTCGTAATAAGTTGCTTACTGAAGAAAACCGAAAAGTAAAAAGTGATTACAAAAAAATTGTTACCGAAAAAGAAGACCTGGAACAAAAAAAACAAGAACTCGAACAAAAAGTAGATATTGCAAGCACACTCCGTGCTATTAATATTACATCGGTTGCCGTTAACGACCGTGCAAAGGAAGTCAATAAAGCCAAACGTGCTGTAAAAATAAGAGTTTGCTTTACACTAACCGAGAATGCCATTGTTAAACCTGGCAACCGCTTTGTATATATTCGCATTGCCCGCCCCAATAAAGAAATTTTGCCCAACCCCGAAGGTGATTTATTCGATTTCATGGGCAATAAGCTCATGTATTCGGCACGTCGAGAAGTCGATTATCAAAATAAAGATATCGACATGTGCATCTATTGGACAAACGATGGATCGCTCACCGAAGGTGTGTACAATGTCGATATTTATTGCGACGGAAAACAAATTGGCAGCGATCAGTTTTTATTAAAGTAAACGCAATATAGTAATTTAAATAGCTGGTTTCTTCGTTTAGAAATTAACTTGCTTTTGTATGTAATCTTTCATTTCATCAGAATTTATGGTCGTTTTCCAGACTTGATTAAATGTTTGAGAAATTCAAACTTGTAAAAACACTATCCATTGATAAACTTTTACTTATATTTTTTCATGATTTAAAAAAACGAATTGGCATTACCACACCATTTTCTACGCATTTGTATATCAATAAATTAAGTTAAAAATTAAAACGTCTGAACGAACTATTGTTTAGCGTTCTTAATGGTTATGCAATAAGAAATATTCTATTTAACCAATAAAAAGTTATTTAGTTTTAAGAAAAGTTCGTAAAACTAAGTAAAATCCAAGCAATATAAATGGAATACTTAGCCACTGCCCCATATTTAAAATCATTTGCTGCTCAAACGGAACTTGAACGTCTTTAATAAATTCTATCAGGAATCGATATTCAAAACACACCAACAAGAAAATACCAAACAGGTAATACGATTTTTGTGCTGCCTTAGTTTTAAAATATAACCACCATAGCAACACAAACAAAAATAAATAACCAATCGATTCGTATATTTGCGATGGATGTCGAGGTATAGCATCTACCTGTTCGAATACAAAAGCCCACGACACATTGGTAGGGGCACCGTATATCTCGGAATTGATTAAATTTCCAATTCTGATTAACGAACCGGCAAGTGCAACTACAATAACAATTCTATCGAGTATCCATGAAAATGGACGCTTTTCGCGTCTGGAGAATAACCACAAGGCTATAAGAATGCCAATGGCCGCCCCATGACTTGCCAATCCTCCCTGACGAATGTTAAGTATTTCTATTGGATTTGATAGGTAGTAATCGGGTTCATAAAACAAACAATGACCTAAACGTGCACCAACTACTGTACCAATTAGCATATACAAACTTAACCTATCGAGGACCTTTTGATCGACATTTTCGAGCTTAAATATTTTTTGCATGATAAAGTATCCCAACAAAAAACTTAAAGCAAACAACAAGCCATACCAGCGAATACTAATACCACCTATATTAAAAATTTCGGGGTCGGGATTCCAGTAAATGTATAAAAACATATTATTCAACAAACTGAGCTGCATAATATTTTGGAGTTAACTTTTCACCGGTTGCTTTTTCTATCATATCATTCCAATAATATATTCTGCCCGGCTTAAAAACTTTTTCTATAAAAAAGTTTCCTATTTCTTTATTTCCTACATAATTAGGAGTTTTGTAATTATCCGATTTTAAAATGTGTTTCACAATATATGCATTAAATTGCGAAGCTAGCAATTCGCCCAACAAATAGTTGTGATAATAACACGGTGAAGTTGCAATATGTGTTTTAGTTGCCCAGTCTGGCATATTTCTATCTTTTGGTCGTTTTATCATCTGATATTTTTCTACCAAATCCCACCACAAAGCATTTAAATCTTGATCTGGATTTTCGTATAACGCTTTTTCGAAGCGATACATTACTTGTGACCAACGACTAAATACTAATTGCTCAAGACGCAACATTTTAAATCCTTCTTCGTTCACTTTCTTTGCCTCTTCATCGTTAATAATACCCATAGCTTTCATCCATTCGCCATTGGTTGACAAACGCCCCATAATCATAGCTACTGCCTCGGTTGTAAAGGTATGAGCAGGCTCTCGGAGCAAATAGGGAACATTCATATCAATGTATTTGTCGTACACTCCATGCCCAAATTCATGAAGCATAGTACCCATCCATTGATTGTTCGGACGAATATTGCACAAGATCCGAATATCACCCTCGTTATCAATATCGGTACAATATGCGTGTTGATTTTTTCCTTCTTTTTCGTACAAATCGCTACGATTAATAATGTCGGTAATATCCATTCCTATGCTAGCAAAGAAATCGATTGTTATCTTTTCTAAATTCTGATTTTTATAGTATCCATCTAAATCGATATTATATATTGAGGGTGCTTCCTGAAAAAATCTGTTCTGATAGTGCCATGGCATGAGTTCTTCTTTTTTTATATTATAACGTTGAGCCAGTTTTTCGTCCATTTCATCTTTTAATTTTTTGAACGAATCGCGAGTTAGTTGATCTAACTCATCAAAAAGTTGTTCAATTACAATAGGATCTTGTTCGTCGAGCATCAATTTCATTTCGTGATAATTTTTATATCCTTGCAATTGTGCTACCTGATTTCTAAGCTTTGCCAACTTCTTAATATCTTCTGCTACAACTGGTCCAAGTTCTTTTACTGCAAGCCACGCTTTTTCCAATTTTTTATTATCGGTAGAAGTGCGTAAAATTTCTTCAATTTCGTTATCGGTATATTTTTTTCCATCAATAACTGCTCTGAATGTTGAGAATTTCTTTTCTATCTGATTTTGCAATTCAGTAATCTGTCTCGACAAAGCAGTATCAACCTGTTTGGGCAGCATGTATGCATATATTGTTTCTATTTGCCTAATTAGTAAGGTATCGGTCAATTGCCCCGATGTTCTTATTTTCTGAACCTTAGCAAAGAGTTCTTTATCGGCTAAAACTTCATTATATTTCAACTCGGCTTCGAGCGATTTCTGATAATCTTCATCTTTGCCGGTAATGGAAGCATTCCAATACGAAAGAGCCATCTCTTTGTACAATGGCTTTACCTTATTTACAAACTGACTAATAAGGCTGTCGGCTTCGGCATTCATAGTATTTTCTTTTCTTCCGGTTGAACATTGAATAAATAATAACCATGCTGTTGCAACAATTAATACGTGTATTGCTTTCATAACTTTTTTATTGCAAAGATGAAAAAAAAAGAGGTAACATGTTATTACCTCTTGTAAAAAAATTGGCTTGAGTTGAATTACCTAATAATGTTCACCTTTCCGTACTCTTCGTGCATAATTTTTTGCACATCTTTGAAACGTGCTACCCATGTATAGGTACCTACCGGTGCTATTTGCCCGTTCTTTATTCGTCCATCCCATCCTAAATGAATGTCGTTGGTTTCAAAAACAATTTCGCCCCAGCGGTCGTAAATCTTCAAATTAAAAGTTTCCTCGTCAATACCATGTCCCGTTAAACGGAACACTTCGTTTATACCATCGCCGTCGGGACTAAAAGCAGTTGGAGCATAAAAAGTATATATATCTCTCACTTCAACAATCCCGTAAGCAGTATCGACACAACCTTTGTTAGTAAACACTACCAACGTTACATGGTATTTTGCGGGCTGAAATGCTTTATATCGGTGATAAGGGCTATAAATAGTTGAAGAATCGCCATCGCCAAAAAACCACATGACACTATCGGCCAGGGTAGACATGTTTTTAAATTGGATTTCGGGTTTGACTACTGTTGCAATAGTAGGATCGGCAATAAATTTTGCATCGGGCACGGGATACACTGTTATCCAGTTTGGAAAAACATTAACCACCTGGCAACCATATTGGCTTATCACTGTTATAGTAATAGTATAGGTTCCCGGATTTTTAAATGTATGTAGCGGATTTTTGGAAAAAGCTGAGGTATTATCACCAAAGTTCCATAAATAAGTTTGACCTTCGTCGGGACTACTTTCATTAAATTGTACGGTTAAGGGAGCACAACCAGCAATTTTATCACTACTTGGATTGATACTGGGTGTAGGATAAACAAAAATAGGCACATCAGCCATAGCTGTATATCCACACCCATCAATAACCTTAACCTGATACGACTGGGCAGAATTTGGATAAATGTAAATAGGTAAAGTTGTTTGAATATTGTTTACAAAATAAGTATAAGGTGGTTTACCACCACTAACATTGGTTGTAATGGTAATTTTTTCGCCCATGCAAATACTATCTATATTAGCAAAAGCCGATAAACTAACTGGTGGGAAAACATAAATTTTTACACTTTTAAGAGCGGTACAGTTTTTACCGTCTGTAACCTGTAATGTATAAATAGTAGTATAAGATGGATTAACGGTAATATTTGGCTGAGTAACACCATTATTCCATAAAAATGAATAAGGATATGTACCTCCTGTGACAGAAGCTAAAATGGTAATAGTTGAATCTTTACAAATAGCAATCGAATCTGGCATATCTATAGACAATTTGGCTGGTTCAAAAACCGTTATTTCGTTACTTATTTTACACCCATTAGCATCGGTTACAGTAAGTGCATACCAACCCGCTGATACTTGAATAAGATTGGCATTAATAGAACCGTTGTTCCACAAATATGTATAAGGTGCTGTTCCTCCTTGAACAACACTACTTATTACACCATCATTCAAACCAAAGCAGCTTACATCTTGTTTGGATAGTGATAACGATATAGGTTGTGGATTAATTACACTTTGAGTTGTAACGGTTGATTGACAACCATATTGACTTACCTGCAAACTTATATTAAAGCTTCCGGGTTGATTATAATTAATATAAAAAGGACCTGCCCCTGTACCTGATATAACATTTGCATTACCAAAATTCCATGAATAGGTTGCATTGGGCAAAGCATTCCCGGTATAAGTTATAATGGTGGTATCGCCATTACATAAAATTGGATTTATGTTAAATACCGATGTTGGAATATAATTAAAGGTAATTTCAACTGTATCGGAACTTACGCAGCCATTACCATTATTTTCCGTCCAAACAAAAGTATAGGTTCCATATGTACTAACCTGAACATTGGTTGATGGAGATTGTATATTTGAAAATTGTGCATTACCTGGTCCATTAATCATTAACCATGTGCCTGTACCCACACTAGGAATAGCTGTCATAGTATAATTAAAGGAGCATATTGAATTATCTGCGCCAGCATTTGCAACAGGTTGAACAGTTAAAACAAGTGTTACCTGATCGGAAGAAGTACAACCATTATTGTTTTCGGTCCATTGTAAAACATAAGTTCCCTGAGTAGTTGTAGTTACCGTGGCTTGAGGATCGTTTAAATTAGAGAACGATAAAGTTCCTGGTCCAGAAACTTGCGACCATGTTCCAGTGCCAACAGATGGCACAGCATATAAACTTGCTGATAAAGAACAAACTGAGATATTCTGACCGGCCTCTGCAATAGGTTGCTGAATAAATGTAATAACAACTGTATCACTATTTTCGCATCCAACACCATTTACTTCATGCCATTGAAAAGAATATGTTCCTGCCTGAGATACTGTTACTGAAGTTGTTGGTGAATTTAAATTTTGAAATACAGCAGAGCCCGGACCCGATACTTGCGACCACGTCCCGGTTCCTACCGAAGGAATAGCATTCATGTTGTAAGTTAAACCACAAATTTGATTATCCATGCCAGCATTGGTTGTTGGTAAAATACAACAATAAGGATGACCAAAAGGTAATACGGTTAAAGTCTGTGTAGTAACTACTGATTGACATCCATTATCTATAACAGTTAAGCTTATGTTGTATGTTCCATCATTGGCATATTGAACAACATAAGGTCCTGCTCCTGTACCACTTATGACTGTTCCACCACCAAAATTCCAGTTGTATGTTGCATTTGCTG
>CALGPK010000067.1 GCA_937960415.1 uncultured Bacteroidales bacterium
TCGGAAATGTACGTTTTGATTGGGTAAAATATTTCCTTGATTATCGCGTACTACAGCTTGATAGGAAAAGCTTTGTGGTACCTGCGAGAAAGTTGCTATGCAACTTACAACTGCGATAAAAAATAAACTTAATGTTTTCATGGTAATTGGTTTTATTTAATTTTGATTATTTCGAATGTTTTATGTTCTTTCAATTCATGGCTGGTAATGGTAAGTATATATTTTCCGGTGGCTACTTGTTGTAAAGGAAGGGTAATGGTTTTATGGGTGAAAGTGTTTTGGTAAATACGTTTACCTGTTAAATCGTATAGATCTAGTGTAAATGTGTTGTTATGTGGCGATATGATGTGTATATATAGTTCATCGGTAGTAGGGTTAGGGTAAATAGATATGTTAAGATTATCATCATTATGTTGGGGGATAAGAGTAATGTTGTAATGCGGTTGCTGATATCCTTGTGTAAGAATACTGTTAGCAGATGTGAGTGTATATACAACAGTTTCGCCAACGGTATAAGATATTTGCACGTTATTGTTTTGATAAGTATTACCGTTTGTGGTAATTACAAAAGGTTGTACCTGCTGTGCATACAAAAATGCAGTTATACAAATGTTTAATGTAAAGCTAATTAGAAAGACATGTTTTTTCATAATAATTAATTTTTTATGCAAAGATAAATTAAATTTTGATTTGTGAAAAAAAAATTAAAGAAAAGTTATAATTTTTTTTCAACAAAAGTTCATAAGTTTTATATGATGGATTATCCCCTTGTATGTATAAAAAAATTTGTATGAAAAAAATAAATCCTATCACTAAAAATTAAGACTTATAAGATGATGAGGATTGTAATCATTTTAAGGTACAGCGGTGCGGACGGGACTCGAACCCGCGACCTCCGGCGTGACAGGCCGGCATTCTAACCACCTGAACTACCGCACCATGTTAAAATCGAATGCAAAGATAAGTAAATTATTTTATCTGAAAAAATATTTTTCAGCATTTTTTGAAAAAAAACTAAAGTGTACTTTGCCATACCTTCGTTCGTGTATAAAGTAAGGAAATTGATTGAACGATAGAAATTTATCATGCTCAATGATAAGAAGACCATCGTCCTTTAAAGAACTGGTGGAAAAAATAAGCTCAGGTATGAGTATAGTGTCTTTGCAATCGTATGGCGGATCGCAAAAAATAATATCGTATGTGTGTTTTATATTTCTAATAAACTTAAACACATCTGATTCATAAACGTTTACAGGCATATTAAAGCTTTTTGCTGTTTGTCGAATAAATTTTGCATGAGCAGGCTCTTTTTCTACGGAATCAACTCTTTTAACTCCCCTTGAAGCAAATTCGTAGCTGATAAATCCTGTTCCGCTGAATAAGTCTAATACGATCATTTCTTCCCAAATAACTCTGTTTTGTAAAATATCGAATAAGCCTTCTTTAGCAAAATCAGTAGTTGGTCGTGCTTGGAAATTTTTGGGAAGCACAATTCTTCTTCCTTTGTATTTTCCACTAATAATTCTCATTTGGCAAATAAAACAAGGTAGAATACTGATAGGCTTTCAACTCGTTGAAACGATAGCTGTATATATAACTATTATTGAAGTTGATTAAATCGTGCTTTAAATAAAAGTCTTTGCATTTTTTTAAAAGGGAATTATTTTTTTCTATGTGTCCGGAAAATAAGATGAAAGTATCATCAATATTAAGCGATAGATTCTGTATGATAGCATGAAGGTAAAAAAGTACATCATCTTCGTTAGAATAATCATAAATATTGATCAGTTCGGGATTTTTATCTTTTAAGCAGATTGTTTCGAAATGTTTGTGGTGCAAATGAATATAAATAGTGTTCTTATGTTTTGATTTTTGCGAATTGTACGATGCCTGAACTAGTAACTGGTGTATATGAGGTAGAAAAACGATATTACTTTGTTCGCTTATGAATGAATGGTATTCAGTTATGGGGTTAAATATAAAATATACATTGTACAAAGAATTGGTTTCTAATAGGTTATTGTGTTTTGATTGTAAGATTATTTTCTTTGTTTCGGTGGTTAAATTTTTTGAAAATGATTTGGGTATAGAATGCACAACAGTGGTAGCATAAAAAATGTATTTTTTCAACTCACTTTCCGATAAAAAATGTTGTTTAAAGAAATGTTCTATTTCGGTTGAGGCTAATGGTGTTAATGAATGATGAGTAAAAAAATAGATAAATTTTTTTCGAGTGGTGTCTAAGATAGTGCATGTAAACTGATAACGATCGATTAAAACAATAGCTTTATATGAAGCAAGAAAAGCCTGATGAAACGTTTCATCAGACAAAAGCTTTTTGGGGAGTATCATATTATTCCCAGTTTCCTGTTGTAGAAGCTTCGGTAAGGCTACCAAGTTTTAGCTGGAATGTTGGATCAAAAGGTTTGGGGTCTTTTACTTCAAAAACTTTAACTTTAACCTTCGAACCTGTAACAATTTCGCCGGCTTTTAAATCAAACATGATACCACCACTGTACGGAACAAATTTAATGGAGTCGGCGATGAATTTTTTTGGAAATAAGGTGTCTCGAATAGGTATGTAAATAGTGTCTCTGAATACAATTTTTAATTTTACAGCCTGTTCTTCAGTAAGAGTATCGGGAACAGTACCAATGGCTTTGACTATAGGAATAGAGTCGGTTTTAATAAAATGAATTAATGTATCGAAGCTGGATGTGTAACGTCCGTATTTATCGTAAAAGGCTATTTGAGCTGTGCGTATTTGTTTTAAACGCTCGATAATTTTTGAATAACGCCTGTCTCGTTCTTGTTGAAACTTAATTGGTTTGGATACGCTATTAATGATTAAATAAACCAAAATTATTATACCTACAATCAGAACTCCTTTTATAATTTTGTTTGTCATGCTAAAAAATGTTTAGTTTTGCCACAAAAATACTTTTTTTTTAAATATGATTTTTTGAATTGAAAAAAATATGGTAAAAAAATTTTTTTCCAATGAATTTCTGCAATTCACAGATTTTGAACTAACCCAAGATCAGAAAAAAGCTTTGGATTCTTTTTCCGATTTTTTTCTAACACCCGAAACTTCTGTTTTTATATTAAACGGGTATGCTGGAACAGGTAAAACAACACTCATAAAACTTATAGTAAGCAACTTGCAACGATACGGTTTTCATTATATTTTATTAGCACCAACAGGCAGAGCTGCTAAAGTTTTGTCGTCTTATTGCAACGAATTGGCTTTTACCATACATAAGCACATTTATCGGCAAAAGTCGTTGCTCGATTTTAGGTTTATTATCAATTACGACGTGCCCAAAAATACGATATTTATTATTGACGAAGCATCGTTGATATCGAACGAAAGCACAGAAAATAATGTCTTTGGATCGGGCAAGTTGCTCAATGACTTGCTCGAGTACGTATTTAAATATTCTTCGAATAAGATTGTTTTTGTTGGCGATTCAGCTCAATTGCCACCTGTTGGTTCGACTTTCCATCCAGCATTAAGCAAGGATACATTTTCAAGTACTTATTCTGTTTTCTTTGCCGAATTAAAAACAGTGGTGCGACAGCAAGCTTCGTCATCTATTTTAAAAAATGCTACTGTTTTGCGAGAGTGCATAATTAATAATGAAGTACGTTTACCTTCATTCGATTATTCGAACAACGATTTTGTATTGCTTAATTCGTCCGAAATAATGGATGCCATTTCGACATCGTATAACGAGCATGGTACAGAAGAAACAATTATTCTGACTTATTCAAATAAAAGAGCTTTAGCAATGAACAGGGCTATTCGCAACCAGATTTTTCATTTTGACGAAGAAGTTACAAACGGTGAGTGTTTGATGGTTGTAAAAAACAACTATATGCCTTTGCCACAAGATTGTTCGTTCAATTTTATAGCAAATGGAGAGATGATCCGTCTCAAAAAAATTAAAAAATATCAAGAATTATACGATTTTCGTTTTTTACATGCAACAATCCAATTAATGAGTATACCCGACTACGATTTAGACACGCTTCTGTTGCTTGACACATTGCACACCGATTTGCCTTCGCTATCAAAAGATGCTCAGGAGAAACTCTTTCAAAATGTGATGAACGATTATATTGATATTTCGAACAAACGTAAAAGAATTCAAAAAGTTAAAGAAAACCGCTTTTTCAATGCTTTACAAGTTAAGTATGCTTATGCTGTTACTACGCACAAAGCACAAGGTGGACAATGGAAACATGTTTATATTGATGCCAGTTTTTTACATTACTCCGAGCTTAGCATAGATATTTTAAAGTGGTTTTATACCTCTATTACTCGAGCCACCGAAAAGGTTTATCTACTGGGTTTGCCCGAAAAATACAGATAGTGTGCTACGATTTGTTCTTTAATAATTCTTGAAGTCGGTACATCTCGTCGCGATACATAGCTGCTTCTATAAATTGAAGTTTTTTGGCTGCTTCTTCCATTTTTCGCTTTGCTTCTTGAATGGCTTTGTTTAATTGTTCTTTGTTCATATATAGTACTACAGGATCGGCAGCAATGTCTTTTTCAGGTATTTCATTTTCGTACTTAAGCTTTTGTGCTATTGACTTTGTTTGTTTAACAATCTGTTTAGGAACTATATTATGCTCAATATTATATTTCAACTGTTTTTCTCTACGTCGGTGTGTTTCATCAATAGTTTTTTGCATCGATTCGGTTATTTGATCGGCATACATAATCACTTTACCCTCTATGTTTCGGGCAGCTCTACCGGCTGTTTGTGTTAGCGACCGCTCCGAACGTAAAAAACCTTCTTTATCGGCGTCAAGAATAGCAACCAAACTTACTTCTGGTAAGTCGAGTCCCTCTCTTAACAAGTTAATACCTACCAGTACATCGAACTTGCCTTTTCGTAAGTCGTCCATAATTTCTATTCTTTTTAATGTGTCCACATCGGAATGAATGTAGTTGCATCGGATGCCTATATTTAGCAAGTATTTAGTTAATTCTTCTGCCATACGTTTAGTTAGTGTAGTAACCAAAATTCGCTGCTGTTTTTGTACACGAAGTTTTATTTCCTTAATTAAATCGTCTATTTGGTATTGACTTGGTCTAACTTCAATTTCTGGGTCGAGGATACCCGTAGGTCTTACTAATTGTTCAACAACAATCCCCCCCGATAGTTTTATTTCTTCTTCGGCTGGTGTAGCACTTACAAAAATTACCTGATTTACTAATTGCATAAATTCCTCATAGCGAAGTGGACGATTGTCTTTTGCGGCGGGTAATCTGAAACCGTATTCAACCAGATTTTCTTTACGGCTTCTGTCGCCACCAAACATACCTTTTAATTGGGGTAGGGTTACGTGGCTTTCGTCTATTATGGTAATATAATCTTTTGGAAAATAATCGAGTAAGCAGAATGGTCTTTCACCGGGTTTTCTGCCATCGAAGTATCTCGAATAGTTTTCGATACCTGAGCAATAACCCAGTTCTTTAATCATTTCGATATCGAAAAGAACTCGTTCTTCAATTCTTTTAGCTTCTAAAAGACGGTTTTGGCTCTTAAAATATTCAATTTGTAGTGCAAGGTCTTTTTGAATAGCTTCGATGGCTTGGTGTAGCCTACTTTTAGATGTAACAAAAATGTTGGCCGGATAAATAGTAAAACTGTCGTATTCTTCTATGTTTTTTCCACTAGTAGGGTCAATAGTGTAAATTTCTTCTATCGTATTTCCCCAAAATATTATTCTTAATGCATGTTCGCTGTATGCCAAGTACACATCAACAGTATCGCCTTTAACTCTAAATGTACCTCGTCTGAAATCAATCTCGCTACGCGAATACAACGAATCTACCAATTTACGTAAAAAAGTATCGCGTGGAAGCGTTTGGTTTTTCGATATTACTAAAATATTTTCATAAAAATCGTTCGGATTACCAATACCGTAGATACAACTTACCGATGATACAACGATTACATCATTTCGCCCCGAAAGTAAAGCAGAAGTTGTACTTAATCGGAGCTTTTCTATTTCGTCGTTAATAGACAAATCTTTTTCTATGTATGTATCGGTTGCCGGAATATAAGCTTCGGGTTGATAATAATCGTAGTAAGAAACAAAATATTCAACTTTATTGTTTGGAAAAAATTGCTTGAATTCGCCATATAGCTGTGCCGCAAGAGTCTTATTATGACTTAAAACAAGCGTAGGACGATTGATATTTTTAACAACATTTGCTATGGTAAATGTTTTTCCTGAACCGGTTACACCTAACAACGTTTGAAATTTTTTACCTTGTTGAATGCCTCTGGTTAGCAATTCTATTGCTTCGGGTTGATCGCCGGTAGGTTTAAAAGTAGAAACTAATTCGAAGTTCATACGGCAAATATACTAAAACGCATGTATTTAAACTATGCCAAATCAACCCTTCAGAACAAAAAAAATAACCTAAAAATAATTTTGTAAACTTGTGTACGAATAAAAAAATGATTTAGATTTGCAGTTCGAAATAGATTTAAGTTTGTTAAATGGAATTAAAAATTTAAAACCAGTAAACTTAGATTGTAAAAATGAAAACAAGGTACATCGATTTAATTGAGCAAACTTTTGAATGGCCACAACCAGAATTTAATGTTGTAGATTATGAACTTTATTTTCATGATATACCTTTAATGGATATCATTAAGCAATATGGCACTCCTTTAAAAATATCATATTTACCTAAAATATCTGAACAAATTCAGCGTGCAAAGCGAATGTTTAATGTTGCTTTTGCTAAAACAGATTATAACGGCGAATACTTTTATTGCTATTGTACCAAAAGTTCGTATTTCGAATTTGTACTCGATGAAGCATTAAAAAACGATATTCATATTGAAACTTCATCGGCTTTCGATTTTCCTATCATAGAGCGTTTATACGAAAATGGCAAAATTACTACCGATAATTACATTATTTGCAATGGCTTCAAAAAGCCCTTATATATGCAATACATTTGCGAACTGATTAACGGTGGATTTCACAACACGATACCTGTGCTCGATAATATGAATGAGTTGTCGTATTATGAAAAAAATGTTAAAGTTAAAGCTAAATTAGGTATTCGAATAGCTTCAGAAGAAGAACCAAGTTTTCAGTTTTATACTTCTCGGTTAGGCTTTCGTTACAACGATATTCTCGATTTTTACAAGCAACGCATAAAAGACAATAAGAAATTTGAACTTAAAATGTTACATTTTTTTATCAATACAGGAATAAAGGATACATCGTATTATTGGAGCGAATTACATAAGGCAGTAAATATTTATATTGAATTGAAGAAAATTTGTCCTGAACTGGACAGTTTAAATATAGGAGGTGGTTTTCCTGTTAAAAATTCACTTGCATTTAATTACGATTATGAATACATGACCGAAGAGATTGTTAGCCAGATAAAGAATTTATGTAATCAAGCCGACTTACCCGAGCCCAACATATTTACAGAGTTTGGATCATTTACTGTTGGCGAAAGTGGTGCAGTATTGTACTCTATTTTAGATCAAAAAAAGCAAAACGACCGAGAGCTGTGGAATATGATAGATGGTTCGTTTATGACCAATATGCCCGATATTTGGGCTATGAATCAGCGTTTTATTTTACTAGCCATTAATCGTTGGGATGCGCCGTACGAGCGGGTATTTTTAGGGGGATTAACATGCGATAGTCAGGATTTTTATAGTGAGGAGGCGCACGTTAATGCCATTTACTTGCCTAAATTTGATCCTAAAGAACCTTTATTCATTGGATTTTTTCATACAGGGGCATATCAAGATTCCTTAGGAGGTTATGGAGGAATACAGCATTGTTTAATTCCAGCACCCAAACACATTATAATTAATAAAGACGAAAATGGCGATTATTACACCAAACTATTTGCTAAGGAACAGAGTGCTATTTCGATGTTAAAACACCTTGGTTACTAATTTTATAATTTAAAAGTTACACCAATGGTAGCATAAGTAATATCGTATCCAAACTCGAGATATAAAGCTGTTTTAGAAGATAGAAAATATTGGGCTCCTAAGTATAAGTTCATTAAAAAATGCATTCCACCGCTGTCTCGAATTAGCGACGGGTAATGTGGACCATTATATGTGTATTTATAGCCTTCGTACAACAAACCTATTCCCAACCCACCATATACGTTCATGTCTTTCAAATCGGCTTCTTCTAAATTGTAGTAATAACCAGCTCTGAGTACGGTTGATAAAAACGTCCAATTAGATTTGTAAACGTATGCATATCCATTGTCGTAATAAGTGCTTTTATAATATTTGGTGAAAAATCCTAAACTTCCACCTAAAGTTATGGTGCCGGGTCCAGCTTGTTTGTATCCGTGGTCTAATGTTAATTTAATAGCAGGTGTTCCACCTGAGTAGTAGTTTATCCAATAATTTGCCGAAGGTCCTAAGCCGATACTAAAAAAGTTTGTTCCGGGCGACATTTCTTGTGCTTTCATTGAATTGAAAGCTAAAAACAAAACCAATAATGTTACACATTTTATTCTCATAATTTTTTTTCAAAATTAGTTAAAAAAAATAGAATTACAAAAGGCGTGTCGTTATAGTTTTTTAAAATTTTTTCCCTGATAGGTCTTTAATTCCGACATTTTTTTACGAACAAGTTCTATTACGTGATAGTTTTTAATTTTGCCCCATTTAGGCTCAATAACTGTATCGGGAGGCGATTCGCTAGTAAAACGTTCAATATAAATATCGGGTGAAATATGTTCCAGAAAATGTATAACCCATTGTATATATTCATCAAGGTTTAAGGGTTTAACAGAAATTTGTTCTTGTTTGTAGAGCTGATGCAAAGGTGTATTTTTTAATATTTGCAATTGATGCAATTTAAGGCTTTGCAGTTTAAGTTCAGATATATTTTTTGCATGAAATATTATATCGTCAAAACTTTCGCCGGGCAAACCAAATATCAAATGTCCGGTAATCCAAATATTATGATTGCGTAGCAGATTCACTGCATTTTTTACGTCCTCAAATGTATGACAACGATTAAGAATTTTTAGAGTATTATTTTTTGTAGATTCGATGCCTATCTCGACAAACACTTTTTTTATGCGATTTATTTCGTTAATAACTGCAATAATTTTATCGGTTATACAGTCGGGACGGGTCGATATAGCCAATCCAACGACTTTTTCGTGATTTATGGCTTCGTAATAAAACTTACGTAACTTATCTAAACGGGCGTATGTGTTGGTGTAATTTTGAAAATAGGCAATATAAAGTTGTGTAGGGTATTTTTTATGAAAATACGAAATGCCATCGTTCAATTGTTGAGCAACACTGCCAAATTGTAAGGTATATTCTGGAAGGAATGAGGTGTTGTTGCAATAAATACAACCACCAGTACCCTTGCTGCCATCTCTGTTTGGGCATGAAAAAGGAATATTGATCGATATCTTCTGAACTCGACAACCGTATACCTGACGCAAATATTCTGCAAAACTATTAAAGTGTTTCATCAATTATGTAAAAAAGGCTGCCTTTTTTGAATAGACAGCCTTGATACAAACTTTATACTTTTGTTATTATTTAGCAACTCGTTCGAGCCATTTAAGCATAAATAACATGGTAGCCATTGAAATTAAACAAACAATGACAAACACAGTCCACGTTAACCACAAAGGCACGTTATCGTATAAAATAGCTCCGATAAAGAGTAGTTGATTGCCAATAGCAGTAGCACCTAACCATCCGCCTTGCATAATGCCTTGTAAGTGTGGAGGAGCAACTTTTGATACAAACGAGATTCCAAGCGGACTGATAAATAGTTCTGCAACGGTTAAAATAAAGTAAGTAAGTACCAGCAACCATGGTGTAACTTTTTGCATATCAGGTAGTCCGCCCATACTTATTACCTCCGATTTAGAAGGTAATCCCATTGAACCCAGAGTCATAACAAAATATGCTGTTGCTGCTATAAGCATACCTATGGCAATTTTTTTTGGGGTAGAGGGTTCTATTCCTTTGGCTCTCATCCAGCCAAAAATACTCATAATAATGGGTGTAAGCAATACGATAAATAGCGGATTAATGGATTGGAAAATTTCAGCTCCCTGAATAGTGACAAACCCAAGGTTTATAGAAATTCCTTTAAGGTTTGTATAATCTTTTGCAAAATAGGTGAGTGTTAAACCATTTTGATGAAAAGAGAACCAGAAGAATATTACAACACCGAACACTGCAAATAATGCATATATTCGTTGTTTGATTTCTTTGGCTTCCATTTGAATGGTGGCAGTAGAAGTATTATCTGTCGTCTTAACTTTAGGTGCCGGATTGGGGAATTTTTTCTTGTTCGAAAGGTAAATAGTTACTGAAATTAACATAGCAATTACTGAAATAGCAAAAGCATAGTGAAATCCAGTGGTAAAAACATTCAAGTATTCGTTAACAAAAGCAGATATATTAGTAACGGTAGTGCCACTAACTTGGTTAGCCAATTCAGCCAGTTTTGTCGAAGCTTCGGGAGTTATTGTGCCTTCCAGATATTGATGGCAGAGTTCGGGTAATGTTGCATTGTATTGAAATCCATGCGACTGAAGCCAGCCGTTTCGCATACCAATAGCCATGAGTGGAGCAAATAGTGCACCTACATTTATAAACATATAGAAAATGGAAAAACCCGAATCACGCATTTTGCTATAGGTTTCGTTATCGTACATTTGACCAACAAGTGCCTGTAAGTTTCCCTTAAACAAACCATTACCAAACGCGATAACAAATAAGCCAAAACACGATATAATCAAAAACAATGTTTTATTAGGTACTGGAGTAGGAGTGGGAAAAGCAATCAACAGATAACCCAGCGTCATAACAAATAAGCCTGCAAGTATGGTGGTTTTGTATTTTCGTGTACGGTCGGCAATTAATCCTCCAACAAATGCAAGAATGTAGATAGAGAAATAAAAAATAGAATAAATAATTCCGGCATTGGTTCCACTTAATCCAAATTTAGCTTGCAAAAACAAAACCAAAATTGCCATCATGGTATAAAAACCAAAACGCTCTCCCATATTTGCAAGAGCCGCTGCAATTAATCCCTTAGGATGATTTTTGAACATAATAATAATTTTTTTTAATTTTACACGTGGCAAAGATATAAAGAAAGTTGAAAATAAAAATATTTATCTAAACAATTTAGCTTATGAAATTATTTACAACAAGACAAATTGCTGATATAGAGAAGTTTACTATTGAAAATGAGCCCATCAAATCGCATAATTTAATGGAAAGAGCTGCCGATAGAATTGTTAATTTTATTGAAGATAATTATAATGGTTTATTTGGTGGCAATATTGATTTTTGCAATATACTTTATGACAATCGAAAATGGATAATATGTGGACCTGGTAATAATGGAGGAGATGGTTTAGCAATAACAAGATTGCTGTTAAATAAAATAATGCTGGATGAAGTTTATGTAGTTTTATTTGCTGAAAAAGATAAATTATCGAAAGATTGTAAAAAGAATTGGAAAAAAATACAGAAATGTAAGGATATTAAGATAATTCAAACGCAAGATGTTAGTCAGATTGATATAAAGCCGGGTGATGTAGTTATTGATGCTTTATTTGGGATAGGTTTAAATCGTCCGTTAGGTGAACCATATAAAAGTTTAATCAAAAAAATTAATAATTCTGGAGCTTATGTTATATCGATAGATATGCCTAGCGGACTATTGGGCGAAGACAATCGTTCGAATGACCATGAAGCTATAGTTAAATCAAATCTTACATTAACTTTTGAGTTTCCTAAGTTATCGTTTTTATTCCCAGAAAATGAGCCTTTTGTTCCCAATTTTGAAGTTATTCCAATTGATTTACATCTACAAGCTAAGATGGATATTGAAACACCTTATTATTATATAGATCAAGAAGAAGTTGAAGCTCTTATTAGACCTCGAAAGAAATTTGCTGAAAAAAGAGATTTTGGTCATGCTTTATTAGTGGCAGGTTCATACGAAAAAACGGGATCTGCTATTCTGGCATCAAAAGCATGTCTAAAATGTGGTGTAGGTTTATTGCATACACATATACCTAAAAAATCAGTATTTGCTCTTCAAACTTCCATCCCCGAAGCTATGCTTTCAATAGATAATCATGATGAATATTTTACCGATATTGAAGTACAGCCATACTATACTGCAATTGCCATAGGTCCTGGTATAGGTGTAAGAGAAGAAACACAAAAAGCATTTTTAAAAATAATACAACAGGCAAAAGAAAGAAAAATACCCTTGATTATAGATGCTGATGGGTTAAATATTCTATCTATTCATAAAGAATGGTTAAACGAATTGCCCTATTATACGATACTCACACCTCATTTTCGGGAATTTGATAGATTATTTGGTCATCATAACTCTCATTATGACCGATTTTTGTCTGCTTCAGATTTAAGCAAAAAATACAACATTATTATTATCTTAAAAGGTGCTCATACACAAATACATGTACCCGATGGTAGAGTGTTTTTTAATAGTTCTGGTACACCTGCTATGGCAAAAGCAGGTATTGGCGATGTGCTAACGGGGATGTTACTTGCATTTACTGCTCAGAACTATTCGCCTGTGGATGCATCTATCATATCTGTTTATCTACATGGTAAAGCAGGACAGACTGCTGTTTCTTTTGGTTCTGATTATTCTTTATTAGCAAGCGATTTAATTTCTGATATTAATATTCCCAGAAACTAATAAATGAGGAAATTTTTTAACTTTACAATTGATAGAAACTCATTTTTTTTAAAGCTCTTAAATTTTTTGCGTAATGAAGAAATTTTTATAATTTTTGATTCTAATCGTTATCCGTATCATACTTTTGAATGTTTAGCTGTCTGGGGAGTAACCAAAAAAATTTGTTATTCAAATGAAAATTTATTTGAAAAGTTGTTTAATTTCCATAGAGAATGTAATGACTGGTTATTTGGACATATATCTTACGATGTTAAAAATTATATAGAAGATTTAAAGTCTAATAATCCCGATTATATAGGATTCCCCGATATTTTTTTCTTTCAACCTGTATATATGCTTCAATTAACGGGCAATGTTGCACAATATTATGTAAATGATGAATTAGCAGAAACGGTTCAGAAAATTCATAAACAAATAGAAAGAACTAAAATTATATATCGTAGTACTCAAACGTCTTATGTTTTCCATGGTAGGATGTCGAGAGAATTTTATTTAGAGCAGTTAAAAAAAATTAAAACACATATTCAAAAGGGCGATATTTATGAAATGAACTTTTGCCAGGAATTTTATGCCGAAAATATCGAAGCAGATCCATTTCAAATTTTTTTGAACATAAAAGAACATCACCCCATGCCGTTTTCGGCATTCTATCGTTTAGGCGAAAAATTTTTGCTATGTGCTTCACCCGAGCGTTACATCAGGAAAGAAGGACAGACGATTATCTCACAGCCTATTAAAGGAACAATAAAAAGGGGTATCGGCAAACAAGATGATAAACTAAAATATCAGCAACTATTTAAAAGTGAGAAAGATCGTGCCGAAAACATTATGATTGTTGATCTGGTACGAAACGACTTGTCCAGAACAGCGCTACCTTCAAGTGTATTGGTCGAAGAATTGTGTGGTATTTATTCATTTCCGGGTGTATATCAAATGATTTCTACTGTAAAGTCAACTATGCGTCAGGATGTAACTTTTGCCGATGTCATAAAAACGACCTTTCCAATGGGCAGTATGACCGGTGCTCCTAAAATTAGAGCTATGCAGTTGATAGAACAATACGAAGTAACCAGACGTGGCTTATATTCAGGGTGTGTAGGATATATTAATCCAGAAGCTGACTTCGATTTTAATGTCGTTATTCGTAGCTTGCAATACAATGCATCTACTAAATACGCTTCTATAATTACAGGAGGAGCAATAACAGCATACTCAAAACCATTAGAAGAATACAACGAATGTTTAATTAAGGCTAATGGATTATTAAAAGCTATTGATTCAACCATTGAAGTATGAACACGTTATTAGAACGTACTCAAAAATATATATCGGATAATAACTTATTTACATATAATCATAAACTTCTAGTTGCGGTTAGTGGTGGTATCGATTCAATGGTTTTATGGGATATTTTAAAAAAATTAAATTATCATTTTATAGTAGCACATTGTAACTTTCAATTGCGTGGAGAAGAATCCAATGCCGACGAAGAATTTATACGCAAAAAAGCTTTTTTAGAAAATACCACGCTTAAAATTATTCGATTTGATACCATAGTATATGCCAGTAAGCTAAAACTTAGTATTCAAGAAACTGCACGCAAATTAAGGTATGATTATTTTTACGAATTATGTAGCTCAGAAAAATGCGATTTTATAGTTACAGCACATAATTTAGACGACCGCATCGAAACTTTTTTCATAAATCTGTTGCGAGGAACAGGTTTAAGAGGACTGTGCTCCATACCGGTACAGAACAATAAAATAGTGCGACCTTTATTGTTTTGTCCACGTAACGATATTTTGAATTATGCCCAGTTAAATCGTATAGAATGGAGAGAAGACAGTAGTAACAGCGAAGATAAATATTTACGCAATAAAATTAGGCATCACATTATACCTTCGTTAATCGAAATAAAACCAGATTTTTATCATATTTTTAGCGATAATTTTCAACGATTAAATGCCGAAAATAAAATTATTGAGAATATTCTTGAGTATGAGATACTAAGTAACCTTTTTCTGTATAAGAATCGAATAATTATTGAAAAAAATAAGATATTACGTCAAGAGCATTTATATTCTTTATTTGCCTACTATTTAAAACAATTTCGATTTACCGACAAACAAGTAGAGTTACTTTTATCAAACAAGTTGCAAACCGGTAAAGTACTAAAGAGTAGTACTCATCAAATTATTGTTGATAGGCATCGGTGGATTTTGATCACGAATGCGAATACTGAAGTCGAAAACGATGCAGAAATTTTTATTTATGAAAACACTACTAATCTTGTTGAACCGTTAACATTAAAACTATCCATTATTCCTATAAAAAATTTAGAGAACATACCAAAATCCAATCTCGTAGCTTGTATTGATAAGCAAAAACTCTTTTTTCCCTTAATTATACGAAAATGGAAAAAAGGCGACTCTATGATACCACTCGGAATGAAAGGAAGAAAAAAAATTAGTGATATTTTGACCGGTGCTAAAGTTTCGACAGTAGATCGCAAAAATGCTTACGTTATTGAATCCAACAACGAAATAGTATGGTTAGTTGGAATACGTATGAGCGAAAAGTTTAAGGTAACCAATGAAACCAGGGAGGTTTTGTTAATTGAGCTTATTCGTGATGATCATGATGATGATGTTCGTTATCATGATCGTGACTACAAGCCTTGTTGATTTTTTTATTCTTATCCGAATATTCGGTGTAGTATCCAACATTTTCTATGGCAGCTATTAAATTTTCTTTCCTAAGTTTTGTTTCGTCATACTTAATGGTAACAACTTTTGTTTCTAAATTGGCACTTACTGAATAAATACCTTCAATTTTAGACAATTCTCGTTCAATTAATGTCTTTCCGTTTACACAGTGGAAAAAGGTTTTAACTTTAAATTCAGCTTGTTGCTGCGAAAACAAAATAGTTGATACTGATAAGAAAATAATAGAAAACAATATTTTTTTCATAGATATTGAAATTTGAATTAAATTTGTGCAAATATAAAAAAAAATTTGCTTATGAAAAAAATAATCCTTTTGGCAGTTGTAAGCTTAGTTATAGCTACTGCATGTAAAAAAGAAAAGAAAGACGAAAACAACAATCAACCTATTGTACCTACCAATGATATTATCGTAGCAGCTACCGATAATGCTATTTCCAATGGTATGTTCGACGATGTATTTAAGCAAGGTACCAATGGTACCCGAAAAATGGATGATTCTTTAGCAGGTAAAAGTTCTTATAATAACTTAAGCTCGTGTGCTACTATAACCATAACACCATTCGATTTGGTAACCTGGCCAAAAACGATAATAGTTGATTTTGGAAATACTAATTGTCTTGGCAGTGATGGTTATTATCGTAGAGGTAAACTTATTATGACAATTACAACATGGTTTCACGATTCTGGTTGTGTAGTTACTATTGTTCCAGATAATTATTATGTAAATGATCATAAAATTGAGGGACAAAAAGTCATTACCAATTTAGGGCGAAATAGTCAACAACATTTGAGATATAGTGTAGAAGTTTCAAATGGCAAAGTGACCGATCCTAATGGCACTACGTATCGTACATGGAACAGTTCGCGTATTCACGAATGGATTAGCGGTGAAGGAACCTGGAATCCATGGGACGATGAGTATTTAGTTACAGGTAATGCTAATGGTATTACACGTACAGCGAAGCCTTATACCGTTGTAATCGACACAGCTCTTAATGTTTATACTGGTTGCAAATGGATACGGAGCGGTCAACTTACCCTAACTGTACAGGGGAATTCTCCAGTTACAGTAAATTATGGATCAATTCCCAATTGTGACAATGTAGCCATTGTTACCATCAATGGTGTAAATTATACCATAAATATGTAGCAAGATATTGCAGGTCGTTCTATCGCCCTTTTTGTAATGAAGGGAGGAAAGTCCGGGCAGCACAGAGCACCACGCTTCCTAACAGGAAGATACCGGAAGGTATGGCAATGCAACAGAAAATAACCGTTCTTCTTCGCAAGAAGAAGAATAAGGGTGAAAAGGTGGGGTAAGAGCCCACCAGTACTGCTGGCGACAGCAGTAGCTGTGCAACCCGTGGGCTGCAAGGTCAAGTATACCGACGTTTGAGGGTGGCTCGCCCAATGTCGGGGGGTAGACCGCTGGAATCCGAAAGCAATTTCGGAGCTAGACAAATGATAGAAGTTCTGTTCCGCAAGGAGGAGAACACAGAACCCGGCTTATAGACCTGCAGAATTTACGAGCTGCTCATACAATGGGCAGCTTTTGTTATTATTGCCTTTTGTGTTACTTTTGCAAACAAATTTGAATTATATGGAAGTGAATGCTATTCGTCAGGCTTTTATCGAATTTTTTAAATCCAAAGGGCATGAATTTGTGCCGTCTGCTCCCATTGTGCTCAAAAACGATCCTACACTAATGTTTACCAATGCCGGTATGAATCAGTTTAAAGATATTTTTTTGGGGAATAAACCTGCCGAACACAAACGAGTAGCAAATTCGCAAAAATGCCTTAGAGTATCTGGTAAACACAACGACTTAGAGGAAGTTGGTCACGATACATACCATCATACGATGTTCGAAATGCTTGGCAATTGGTCTTTTTCCGATTATTTTAAAAAAGAAGCTATCGAATGGGCCTGGGAGTTTCTAACCGAAGTGCTTAAAATTGACAAAACGCGTTTATATGTTACAGTTTTCGAAGGTTCGGCCGAAGATGGGCTCGAAGCTGACAAAGAAGCATACGAGCTGTGGAAAAATTGGGTTGATGAGCAACATATCATCAAAGGGTCGAAAAAAGATAACTTTTGGGAAATGGGCGATACGGGACCTTGCGGTCCTTGCTCCGAAATTCATATCGATATTCGTAGTGAAGAAGAACGCAAGCTTATACCCGGATATCGGTTAGTAAATAAAGGCAATCCGCTTGTTATCGAAATATGGAATTTAGTATTTATTCAGTATAACCGAATGACAAATGGCAAGTTGGAACCTTTATCAGGTAAGCATGTAGATACCGGTATGGGTTTAGAACGCCTTGCAATGGTTTTGCAGCAAAAAAAATCGAACTACGATACCGACATTTTTCAGCCGCTGATAAAACGAATTGAGCAGCTGACAGGCTTTAAGTATGGTCAGGCTACCAAAAGCGATGTTGCCATGCGTGTAATGGCCGATCATATTCGTGCTATTTCGTTTACTATTGCCGATGGACAGTTGCCATCTAATACAGGTGCGGGATATGTAATTCGTCGAATATTACGACGTGCGGTTCGTTATGCTTATTCTTACCTCGATTGCAAAGAGCCTGTGTTATATAAACTGGTTGATGTACTAGTTCAACAAATGGGTGAGTATTATAACGAATTAAAGCATCAGCAATCACTTATTCAGAAAGTTATTTATGAAGAAGAACAGTTATTTCTCCGTACGCTTGAAACAGGTATTAAGCGATTTGAACTTTATATTGATAAAGAACAACCAAACGTTATTGATGGCAAGTTTGCTTTTGAATTGTACGATACATACGGATTTCCACTTGATTTAACTCAAGTTTTAGCTAGCGAAAGGAACTTAACGGTCGATGTAGCAACGTTTAATAAGTGTTTAGACGAACAGAAAGAACGGTCTAAAAAAGATGCACAGGTTGAAACCACCGATTGGATTATTCTTTCAGAGCAAGAACAAATACAATTTGTGGGGTACGATGTCAGACAAATTCAAACAAAAATACTGCGATACAGACGTGTTGAACAAAAAGGAAAAAATTATTATCACATAGTATTAAATAAAACACCTTTTTATGCAGAAAGTGGTGGACAGGTTGGCGATACAGGGTTTATTGTTAACGAATTTGAAAAGATAGAAATTATTAACACTATTAAAGAAAATGATTTAATTATTCATGTTTCAACCCAAGCTCCTAAACATACTATGATAGAATATACCGCAGTTGTCGACACTGAAAAACGTTCTATGACCGAACGCAATCATTCGGCAACTCACTTATTGCATTATGCGCTTCGTCGTGTGTTGGGAACGCATGTAGAACAACGTGGTTCATTGGTGCACCCCGATTATTTGCGTTTCGACTTTTCGCACCCACAGAAAATGAGCGACGAGGAAATTGCCACCGTAGAGTGGCTGGTGAACGAAATGATATGGAATGCTATTACACTGGAAGAGCACAGACAAATACCTATCGAAGAAGCAAAAAAAATGGGAGCAATGGCATTGTTTGGCGAAAAGTACGACAACAAAGTGCGTGTAGTAAAATTTGACAATTCGATAGAATTGTGCGGAGGAACTCATGTACACAACACCGCTTACATAGGGTTGTTTAAAATTATTTCAGAATCGGCAATTGCAGCAGGTATTCGCCGAATAGAAGCTCTTACACATCAAAAAGCATGGCATTATATCGAAAGTAGTTTAAAAGAGCTTAACGAATCAAAGGCATTGCTTTCCAATCCTAAAGATTTAAGAAAGGCAATACAAAATCACTTAGAGCAGACCAAACATGTTCAGAAAAAATACGAAGATCTGTTGCACGAAAAGGTTCAGTACACAAAAAAAATATTGAAACAGCAGCAGTATCGCGTAAATAATATTTCGGTTATTTCGGGCAAAGTCGATTTCGATAGTACCGATGCAATTAGAGATCTAGTATTTCAGTTGAAAAATCAAGAAAAACATGCTGTTGTACTGGTTGCCTCTCAAATAAATAACAAGGCTCATTTGGCCTTAGGAATATCCGACGATTTAATTCAAAACAAACGATTCAATGCGGCTGAACTAATTAAACTATTAGCCAAAGAGATTAAGGGTGGAGGTGGTGGACAGCCTTTTTTTGCAACTGCTGGAGGTAGCGATATAAACGGAATAGATCTGGCATTAAAAAAAATTGATACATTGTTGCAATCATGATTGCTTTTCAGGATGTATCTTTTTCGTATGGTGCACATGAAATTTTAAATCATGTTTCCTTTCTTATTAAGGAAAACGATAAGATTGGTTTGATAGGCAGAAATGGTGCCGGAAAAACTACGTTATTCGAATTAATTGCAGGAAAGCTTACACCATCGGAAGGATACATCGAAAAGCCCAAAAATTGTACGATTGGGTATTTGCCACAACACATTTTATTAAGCAATACCACAACGTTATGGGAAGAAACGTCCAAAGCATTCGAAACGCTCATTCAGAAAAAGAATAAATTAGATGAACTACAACTACAATTAGAAACGATAACCGATGATCATGAAATTCATCATAAACTAGAGCAAATACAACAATTAACCGATTTTTTGCATTATCACAATGCCAATACCATTAACGAACGTATCGAACAAATACTTACGGGTTTAGGCTTTTTACGAAGCGATTTTAATCGTCCTACTAGCCAATTTAGTGGCGGGTGGCGTATGCGTATAGAACTGGCCAAAATACTACTAACAAATCCAGATGTGTTGTTGCTCGACGAGCCTACCAATCACCTCGATATCGAATCGATACAATGGCTCGAAGATTACCTTATTCGTTTTTCAGGAGCTGTGATTATTGTGTCGCACGATATAGCTTTTTTAGATCATATTACAAAACGTACTATCGAAATTGTAAATACACGAATATACGATTACGACATGCCATATACGAAATTTGTTCATTTTAGACGTTCGCAAATAGAAATTCAACGGCAGGCATACGAAAATCAGCAAAAACATATAGAACAAACCGAACGTTTCATAGAACGATTTCGCTACAAAGCAACTAAAGCACGTCAGGTTCAATCGAAAATTAAACAACTCGAAAAACTAGAACGCATTGAAATTGACCATTACGACGATAAATCAATAAATTTACAATTTCCACCTGCTTTACATAGCGGCACGGTGATATGCGAAGCCAAAGCATTATCCAAATCATTTGGTCACCATCAAGTGTTAAATCAGATAGATTTCACGCTTACACGCGGCGAAAAAGTAGCTCTTGTTGGTAAAAATGGCGAAGGAAAAACAACTCTTGTAAAGATCATTAAAGGCGAAATACCATACGAAGGAATGGTACAGTTGGGCTATCAGGTTAAAATTGGATATTTTGCTCAGAATCAGGATGAATCGCTCGATATGGAGAAAACTGTTTATCAAACTCTTGAAGATATTGCCACGGCCGAAGCTCGTCCTAAAATTCGCAATATTTTAGGTTATTTCCTTTTTAGCGATGATGATGTATTTAAAAAAGTGAGTGTATTATCGGGTGGAGAACGTGCACGTTTGCTATTGGCTAAATTGTTGCTCGAACCTGTAAACTTTTTGTTGCTCGACGAACCGACGAATCATCTAGATCTTCCTTCAAAAAAAATTCTCAAAGAAGCAATAAAAAAGTACGATGGAACAGTACTTATTATTTCGCATGATAGGGAGTTTTTAGATGGTTTGGTCGATAAGATATGGGAAATACAAAATGGCAAAATAAAAGAGTACGACGGTGATATTTGGTACTTTTTAAAAAGAAAAAAAAGCGAAAGTCTGCATAAACTCTATAATCGCAATGCAACTCACGAAAAAACTATGCATACCAAAAACGATATAAATATAGACTATTTACAAAAAAAAGAACTGGATAAAAAAATACGAAAGCTCGAAACGGAAATTCAAAGGCTTGAAAATGAACTCAATATCATTGAAAAACAACTGAAACAATACGAAACGCAACTGGCTAGCAACAACGTAGAATTATTATCCGATTATCAATGGTATCAACGTTACGAGCAACTCAAAAGTGAGTACGATAACTTGTTTCATCAATGGGATGTTTCTCAGCAGGAAAAAGAACAACTTGTAAACGAAAAAAAACAGAGGTATTCTTGATATTTTAGTACATTCGCAACAACAAGTTTAAAATAAACTCATAATGTTTCGCTACGAGTATTCAACGTTAAGACTTAATTTGGTTAAAGCCAATCAGACTAATCTGGATAATCATTTCTCTCAGATATACGAATTGTACGCTAATGCCGAAATCATGCAATACAGCGGCTTTGGGAATATTAAAAGCCATCAAGAACTAAGAAATCTGTTTAATCTTTATTTTCAACGTGATAACTTTTATATATGGTTATTGTTTTTAAAGGAAAATGGTGCCTATATCGGTGATATTTCGCTTAGTACCGACCCAATGCATGCTTTTGCTTCGATATCATGCTTCTTGAATAAAGCATACTGGAAAAAAGGCTATATGACCGAAGCCATGAAAGAGCTCCTTTTTTCTTTTTTTGTCGAATTTGGTTATCATCGGGTTGAGGCACAAATACACATTGACAACACGCAAAGCATACATTTTTTCGAGCAATTTGGTTTTAGGTATGAAGGCACTCTACGACAAAATTTTTTGCTCGATGGCACGTTTTATGATAGTAGGTTGTACAGTATGTTGTTCGACGAATACATGAATCGTTATGTTAAGATATAGATTGCTAATTTTGGCTTGTTGTCTGATATTACCTGCTTGTTTTAACGGACAAGAAGAAGAAAAAACATTTGAACCTCGTTTGGTACGCGAAATTACCCCCGAGAAACGGGTCGAGTCGTTTATCGAAATTCGTGATTCGGTTATTGCTTTTATTGAACTTCTTAAAGAACGTTGGGGCGAAGAAAATGATGTGGATGGAAAAATCATCTGGAATAATGTAAATATTGATAGTATTGCTGGAAAAATTCAAGTCCAACTGTTTCATGCTATTCTAAAGCCAGGAGAATCTTTTTCTAAAACTGTATCTATATCAAAAAAAACAAAAACTAACGAAATTAGAGTGATTCGATTACGATTCATACAAAAAGACCGTGATTTATTGTCGTCGCAACAAAACGCACTGTATATAAAAGATTTTTTTCTAAACCTTTACAACGAAATTCTCAATGATCAGTCAACCAAAGATGATGATTGAAGGCTTTTATTTTTTAATGCTTTTATTTACTTTTATATCCCTATTTAAATTATGTACGAAGTAGAATTATCATTTAGTTTTTTAAGTCCTGTTTTAGAAGATTTGATAGTAGCTAAACTAGTGGATCAGGGCTTCGAAGGAGTATGGATCGAAAATCGATCGATTAAAGCATATATTAAGAAAGAAATTTTTGATATACAAAATGTTCAAAATATATGGCAAAATTTGTCTATTCCGGTAAATTGCCAGGTGCATGAAATTCAAGAAACCAACTGGAATGCAATTTGGGAATCATCGTTCGAACCAGTCGTTATAGGTGATAAACTTTTAATAAAAGCTCCGTTTCATAAAGATATTCCTTCATATCCTATCGAAATAATTATTCAACCAAACATGTCCTTTGGTACAGGACATCACCCTACTACTCATTTAATTGCCGAATATCTATTGCAATGCAATTTAACGAATAAAATTGTTCTTGATGCAGGTACTGGTACAGGTATATTGGCTATCTTAGCCGAAAAATTAGGTGCTCAAATGGTATATGCTTTCGATATAGACAAAATAGCAGTACAAAACTCAATGGATAACATTCAATTAAATGCTTGTCAAAACATACACGTTTATCGGGGCACCATTTCTGATTGTATCAACATAACCGCAGATTATTTAATAGCTAATATTAATCGTAATGTGTTGATTGCCGAAATGGAGGAGTACGCCAAACGATTAAAAGACAAAGGAGTACTAATTATTAGCGGTTTCTTGATGAATGATACTACTATTTTGATTGAAAAAGCTCAAGGAGCAGATTTTACATTATTACAAAAAATCGAAAAAGACAATTGGAACGCTCTGGTTTTTAAACGACGACAATTATGAAAAAATTTAATTTAATAATCGTAGTATTACTTGTTATTAGTTTAAAGTTTTTTTCTCAGCCGCTAAAAACATTTTCGGCAAAGCCCGAGCAGTTTATCGTAGAATTGAAAGACCTTATAGAAAGCAAGGATAAGAAATTGGCAAAAGAACTCATCGAGCAGCTCTTGCCCTTGTGGAATGGTTCGTATTATAGCCAATCAGACAAAGAAAAAATTATAAGTGTAGCTAACGAACTATTGCAAAAACGTGCTTTGCCTATTCCACATTTTGAGGAATATACGAAATTGCTTATCATTTTTGCGAAGAAAAGCCATACGAAGACCGATTTTGAAGAATGGCTAAAGGGCACGAGTTACTTGTGTCGAAAAAAGACCACTACGCTTAATGCCATCGACAATTTTTTAGATAATGTTTATAATTTTCTTGATAAACAATACTTATTCAAATCATCAACCGTACGCTGGAAAACAAGAAACTCAAATGCTTATTTTGTTTTTGATGGCGAAAAGTTTATTATTAATGTTGGCAAGGGCGATATTATGTGCTTTTCAAAAAATGATAGTAGTGTAGTGTATAATACCGAGGGGATATACAATGTTTATACACAAGAATGGACAGGTTATAACGGCAAAATAACATGGGAACGTGCAGGTTTTAAGCCCGATGAAGTATATGCTCTGCTTAGACGATATAAAATAGATATGAAACGCTCGAATTACGATGCTGATTCGGTTTATCTCATTCACAAACGCTATTTCAAAGAACCATTACTGGGTGTACTTTCTGAAAAAGTTATGGCCGATGTAGATACACAACGTGCTATCTATCCACAATTTCGTTCATATTCTAAACGTCATAAAATACCGAATATCTTTCCAAATATTCATTACGAAGGCGGTTTTTCGCTTAAAGGTAATCGTTTTATAGGCGAAGGTACTGCCCAAGAAATGGCTATTTTGTCTATTTATTACAAGGATACACTTAAAATGGTTGCTGCGTCGCGTTCGTATATCTTTCGAGAGGATGAAATAAACGGACAAAATACTGCTATAACCATTTATATCGAAAAAGATTCAATCTATCATCCGGGGGTTATTTTTAATTACGATGCTAAGCGAAACGAACTGGCTTTAATTCGCGACAACGAAGGTATGCGACGCAGTCCGTATTATGATACGTATCACAGGCTGGAACTCGATTTCCCATATTTTACATGGAAATTGAATGAGCCACAAATGGTTATGCGTCCAATTCCCAAAACAACTAACAAAAAAGCAACTTTCTCGTCGATGGATTATTTTAGCCAAAGTAAGTATCTTGAATTGCAGGGGTTAGATATGCGTAATCCCTTGCAAGATTTAAGAGCATTTTACAAGAAAATTGGCAGTCGTACGTTTAACGAAAACCATTTTGCTTCACACATAAAGTTGAGTTTACAAGCTACACGGCAGTTGTTATTAGGGCTGGCTTTTAAAGGGTTTGTTAATTATTCGATCGAAACAGGTGAAGTTTATGTTACCGATAAAACTTTTTTCTATCTCGATTGTAGTGTAGGTAAAAAAGATTACGATGTTATAAATTTTGAATCCAATGTTGTAGGCGACGATTACAATGCAATTTTAAGTTTATTAGATAACAACTTAAAGATGAAAGGCGTGCAGGAAATATTTCTCTCCGATTCTCAAAACGTAGCAATATTTCCAAAAGATCAGCTCATTACAATTAAAAAGAACAGAGACTTCGTATTTGATGGAAAAGTTAGGGCCGGATTGTTCTTATTTATCGGTTCAAATTTTAGCTTTTCATACGAACAATTTAAGATAACGCTCACCGACATCAATACAATTAGAATGCGTGTAAAAACCGATGAGGTTGATCAATATGGTAACCCTATTCAACGCGATTTGACCAGTGTTATCGAAAATGCAACAGGTGAACTTTTGCTCGACGAACCCAACAACAAAAGTAGTGTAAAACGTATTCCAAAATACCCTATATTCAACAGTAAAAAAGATTCGTATGTATTTTACGATTACAAATCGGTATTTGATGGTGTGTATAAACGCGATAATTTCTATTTTCAAATTTATCCGTATTCACTGGATAGTATAAACACACTTACCCGCAAAAATTTACTGTTTAAGGGACATTTCGTGTCGGCAGGTATCTTCCCCCCATTCGATGAAACATTGACGGTACAGGCAGATTTTTCATTAGGATTTAAGCGTAATACTCCAGCAGAGGGTTTTCCGGCTTACGGTGGTAAAGGTAATTACAAAAAACAAATTTTTTTAAGTAATCGCGGGTTAAGAGGTAATGGTGAACTTACTTTTGTTAGAGCAAAAGCTTTATCGGACGATTTTATGTTTTTTCCCGACTCGATGAATACTACGGCAAAAGAATTTATGGTGGAAAAACAAGCTAAAGGTGTTGAATTCCCTTCGGTAGAAGGTAAAAATATTTACATACACTGGATGCCATATCAGGACGAAATGTTTGCACAAAATACATCAAAGCCGTTTGAAATGTATGACAAGCAAGCTACATACGAAGGTACATTGAAAATCGAACCCAAAGGATTGTCGGGGTGGGGTAAGTTGGAATTTGCTACGGCACAGTTGTTGTCCAATCAATTTAACTTTAAGGAACATATCGTTGATGCCGATACATCAGATTTTAATTTGAAAACATTAGAGCAAACTGAGTTTTCGTTTAAAACCAACAATGTTAAATCGCATATCGATTTTAAAGAACGCAAAGGAGAGTTTATGAGCAACGGCGAGGCTTCCTTTGTTGAGTTTCCGCAAAATAAATACATCTGTTATATGGATCAGTTTACGTGGTGGATGGATAAAGAGGAAATAGAGATGAGTGCCAGTCAACGTGCTTTAGCAAAAATGCCCGAACAAAAAGCAAATATGAGCCCAACCGAAGCAGAAGATGTACAACTTCAAGGTTCAAAGTTTATTTCAATACACCCCAATCAAGATTCGCTGAGCTTTATAGCTCCAACAGCTAAATATAACCTGCGAAAGTTCATAATTTCTGCCAACGATGTAAAGTTGATACGTGTTGCCGATGCAACAGTTTATCCGGGTGATGGTAAAGTAGTTATCGAAAAGAATGCTGTGATGCAAACATTAAAAGAGTCGAAAATAATTGCCAACAACACTAACCGTTTTCATACCATATATAATGCTACTACAAATATTTACGGCAAAAAGAATTATTCCTCGTCTGGTTATTATGATTATATAGATGAAACAGGCTCTAAACAAGTTATTAAATTCGATGTTGTGAGTGTAGATTCTACCTATCAAACCTATGCCCGTGGTAAGATAGGCATTACCGAAAACTTTACTCTTAGTCCTAATTTTGCATTTACAGGCGATGTATATTTGTATGCCAACAACGAATTCTTAACATTCGATGGCTCAACCAAAATTTCGCACGATTGCCAATCATTAAATCGTTATTGGGTTAATTTTAAAGCAACCATCAACCCAAAAGAAATTTACATACCCATTGGCGATACGTTGAAAGACATTAACAACAATCGTATTAACAATGGTTTTTTTATTACGAACGATTCGATACATATATACCCTTCGTTTTTAACCAAACGTAAAAATTATAGTGATATAGCTGTTTTCAAAGCAACAGGTTTTTTGACTTTCGACAAGAAAGATAGCAAGTATAAGATATCGAACAAGGAAAAACTGCAAGAATTTAACATGCCCGGCGATTATCTTAGCTTGCATCGATCGGCTTGTGTTATGTATGGCGAAGGTAAAATTAATTTGGGCGTTAATTTAGGACAGGTAAAATTAAATACTGTAGGTAATGTAACGTCCGATTTAATTAAAAATGATGTGTATTTGGATTTGTTGATGGGAATATCGTTTTTTATTGAAAGCAAGTGTATGGATATCTTTACTAAAGACATAACCAATGCACCGGGATTAGAACCCATCGATTTATCGAGAAATGTTTTTATTAAAGGCTTGTACGAATTGGTTGGCGAACAGAAAGCAAACGAATTGATAAGTGAATATAGCCTGGGTAAATTTAAAAAAATGCCAAAAGAATTGGAGCATACCATTATGTTTACCGATTTAAAGTTTAAGTGGAATCAGAAAACCAAATCGTACATTTCCGATACTCTAATAGGTGTAGGGATGGTTGGCAAAGAATATGTAAACCGAATTGCTACTGGATATATGGAAGTAACTAAAAAACGTAGTGGCGATAAATTCAATTTGTATCTACAATTAAGTGATAATGTTTGGTATTTCTTCTCATACGGAAACAATTTAATGCAAGTATTGTCGAGCAACGAAGACTTTAATACGGTAATAAAAACCTTGAAACCCGATCAGCGTAAAATTGAACCCGAAAAAGGACAAGCTCCATATTCGTATTTTCTTGCCTCACCTTCTACCATGAAGAAATTTGTAAAACGTATGCGTGAATTTTACAGTATCGATAGTCAAATAGAAGAGGAAACAGACGAAACTCCAAAAGAATAAATCATGTACTCGAAACTATTTCGGACAAAACCATTAAACGAAGCTATAAACGAATCGACCTGTGAAACAAAAATTTCGTTAAAAAAATCATTAAACTTGTTCGATCTGACTTCATTAGGTATAGCGGCAATAATAGGTGCCGGTATTTTTAGTACCATTGGCACAGCAGCATATTATGGCGGACCGGCAGTTTCATTGTTATTTGTTTTTACAGCCATTGCTTGTGGTTTTTCGGCTTTGTGTTATGCTCGTTTTGCTTCGTCGTTGCCGGTCAGTGGAAGTGCCTATACCTATGCGTACGTTAGCTTTGGCGAACTGATAGCATGGATTATTGGGTGGGACTTAATAATGGAGTATTCGGTAGGCAATATTGCAGTAGCTATTTCGTGGAGTGATTATTTTACGGCTATGATGAGAGGTATTCATGTGCATATTCCCGAATTTCTAACGGTTGATTTTTTGACAGCTTCAAGAGGCTATCAGGAAGTTGTACGGCAGGTTTCCGAAGGACATTCTTTTCAATCGTTGTCGTATGGACTACAGGAGGCATATCTGGCATATACCCATGCTCCGGAACTATTTGGAATAAAAATAATAGCCGATGTGCCTGCTTTTGCTATTGTTGCTTTTATTGCTACGCTGGTTTTTGTAGGGATACAGGAATCGAAAATTGCCGGAGATTTAATGGTTATTTTAAAAATTCTTATTTTACTCATGGTCATAACGGTTGGTGCGTTTTATGTCAATCCAGCCAACTGGTCGCCATTTGCACCCAATGGATTTGCAGGTGTAATGAAAGGAGTGGCAGGAGTTTTTTTTGCATATATCGGTTTCGATGCCATTAGCACTACTGCCGAAGAATGTAAAAATCCTCAGCGAGATTTGCCACGAGGTATGATTTTGGCATTGCTCATAACTACTTTGTTGTACGTGATTATTAGCTTGGTACTTACAGGAATGGTAAGCTACAAGGAATTAAGTGTGGGCGACCCGCTTGCATACGCCTTCGAAAAATTTGGATTAACTCGTTTTTCGGGCATTATAGCTTTAAGTGCAGTGATAGCTATGGCTGGTGTATTGCTGGTATTTCAGTTGGGGCAGCCACGTATATGGATGGTGATGAGTCGTGATGGACTTTTGCCTCCAAAGTTTTCGCAAATTCATCGACGATTTAGAACGCCTTACTTTGCTACTCTTGTAAATGGCTTTTTAGTGGCTATTCCTACCTTGTTTATGAATTTAACCGAGGTAACCGATTTGACGAGTATTGGAACTCTATTTGCATTTGTTTTGGTGTCGGGGGGAGTATTGATTATGGACGACAAAAACAGTAAACGGAAATTACATGGTAAATTTCAAATTTATTACATCAACTCGCGTTATGTTTTACCTGTATTGTGCCTGATAGGTATCATACTTGGTTTTTATTTAGATATTAATTTTAACGATTTGCAATCGTTTTTTACCATACCACATGCAGTTTTTTTTGTAGTAAGCATTACCATATCTGTGTTTGCAGTATTACGCGAATGGTCGTTAATACCTGTGCTTGGACTAATAACTAACCTATATTTAATGGCAGAATTGGGGTGGACTAATTGGTTGCGTTTCTTGCTTTGGCTGGTGATTGGACTGCTGATTTATTTTAGTTACAGTATTCGTAAAAGTAAACTAAATAAAGGCGTTATTCGATAAAAGTTTATTTTATGGAATTTAGTTTATTTGGTTAAACATTGGATAAACAAACATGTTTAAATAACCGAATTCTATAAATCAATAAAAATGACAACTATTTAAATAACTGGGACTTAAAAATATAAAAGATGCAAATAAAAAACTTATTAAAGCAAAAAAATATGAAATTATAGATAATTGGCTCAAATACTTTAATTATGAAAATTACACCCAACTTCGTCACTTTTTATGCTTAATTTGCTGATATACAAACATATACAAAATCATGCAGGCAGCACACCCGACTTCGTCACTTTTTATGCTTAATTTACTGATATACAAATACATACAAAATCATGTAGGCACTACACGATATGGTATGTAATTATATTTCAATAGGTTATTTAATTAAAACAGGGATTTCATTTAATTCTAAACTGCATTTGCTTAATACATCATTTTTTAGTTCCATGTTGGGCAAAAGGTGAACCATACGCTGCTTGACTTTATTCCCAAATAGCTTCTCAACTATTTGAACGGCTTTTTTGGGCAAATTTGGCGATGTTTTTACTCTTACAAACATGAGGCTAAGATCATTCAATTAAAACATATTTATTCAAACAAGTTATTAACAGATATTGTTAATTAGGCACTACAAACCAGTTTTTTAAAAACATAAGTCGCTGTATGTGATTTGTTGTATTTTTCAAAAACCGAA
>CALGPK010000068.1 GCA_937960415.1 uncultured Bacteroidales bacterium
AAAGAAAAATTCTAGCTTATTGATTATGTAGCAAGTCGATTATTTTTATTGCCGAAAACTTACATGCAAATAAAACAACTATTTACCATGAATTAAATTGTAAAAAGCATGGAATAAAAATGATTATCCACAAAAAACGTATATAATATTCGAGCATACAACCAATAAGGCCGTGGGCTTATCTGAGTTCTGTCGTCATAAATTAAAACATAGAAGCAGGCATATTACAGAAACGTGTATTATTTGCGATAGAATATCGATAGAGCAAAGACCTGATATTATAACATTTTGGTGACTGGGAAATGGATACTATATAGGCAAAATAAAAAAGAAACTATTGTTACTATTGTTGAAAGAACAACCGGAACCCATTTAATGGAAAAATTTTCTTCCGGAAAAAATGCTAGAAAATTTGCAAATAGAGTCAAAACAATATTAATTCAGTATAAAAAATGTACATCCATTATCTCCGATAACGGTAAAGAGTTTGCAGAACACCCACTTATTGCCCAAAAACTCCATGCAGAATATTATTTTGCACACCTTCTATTCTTCATGAAAAAGAAAATTCAATAAAGATACTAATAAGCTAGTTAGCAATATATACCTAAATAAATCCATTTTGATTTTGTTCATGATAAACACACACAATTTGTACAAGTACAACTTAATAACAGACCTGGAAAAAAATTAAATTTTTATACACCCTATAAACTTTTTTGTGATTTTGTATAAGAAAAGTTGCAAGTACACAACTTGAATCCAACAAAATTTTACTTATCCAACGTACCAAACACTTTTTTCAAAATATCGTTAACTCTTGCCATAGGATCTTTGCGTATTTGCTTTTCTTCTTCAGCAATCTTTTTAAATAAACCATCAAGTGCTTTATTAGTTGCAAATGTATCCAAAGAACTGGTAATAGGTTTCCACCCATTGATTGGATTGCATAATGGGTTGTATATGGATTTAAGCTGATTCCATGCTTCATAAGCGGTCATGCCTGCAACCAAAGGTTTATTTAACGAATGGTTGACCTTGGGCATAAAAATGCTAAACAATTGACTTCGTGTTTTGCTTTGTAAATACCATGTAGCAGCCGTATCGGTACCATGCAAAATATTATAGGCATCTGAAATAGTCATATTAACAATAGCATTCACAAAAATTGGTTTTGCTTCGATAGCTGCATCTTCGGCAGAACGGTTTAACGATAGTATTAATTGTTCTATTTTTTGATCAATTCCTACAGCTTGCAATAAGGGATTGTGTTGATTCTCTAAAACACCATGAGCATCAGGAGGTAATAATATCTTGACAGCTAAATCGAGATAATAACCATCGGGTTTATGTAATTTTGTTGATGCTGTATCTGTGCCAACTTTTAAGGCTTCTTTTAAGCCTTCAATAATCTCTTCTTCGGTAAGGGTATTCTCCTTTTCGCATGAAAAAAACAACATCAATGTAAATAATAATGAAATAGTCAAGAATCGGTTCATAGTCTTTTTTTTCAAAAATAAATGATTTTTGCTAAAAAAACAAACCATGAATAATAAATTTTTTACCATGCAATCGTGTTTAAAATAGTATTTATTTAGATTCCCATACTTCTATATCTATAGGTCCTACCAATGCTTTTTTCTTTCCTCTTTGCCAAAAATAAACTAATAATTCATCTTCTTTATTTCTAATTTCAGGAGTTAAGTATATTAGTTCTATTTTTTCAATTTTTAATGAATCGTTATTCTTGTATTGATCTTTTGTTTCAAAAGTTTTGTATTCAAAAACTTCGCCATTGTGAGTCATATGAACTACTAGTGATAAAGGATTATTCATCGAAGAATAAAAATTAATATAATGAGCTGAAAATACCAGGTATGCATGATCTCGACTAGTTATTTCACTATATTTTAGTTTGTACGCTGGAGTATATACATAATTACTATCTAACAATACAAAATTTTTGTTTTCGAAAGAATCTACTTTAAAAATTCTTTCCTGAGGTATTTCAAACATTTGATCAAAAACAATTTGAAGTTTTTTGGTTAATCGATAGTCTGATTTATTTTTAAATTCTACCTCAGATGTTAGAGGCCTTTCTATTAGCAGTAATTTTTTTTCCTCTACAGAAGGAGGTTTCACATTAAAAAAGGTTGAAACATAATAAGCTCGTGTCATTCGCGAAGGATGAATTATTTGATTTCTGAATTGATAATATTTAAATAAATTAAAAATGACAAAAACACTTAAAAGAGTAATAAGAAAAGTTAATTTTCTTTTGTCCAATAAATATTGAATAAATAAACCAAAAGGTATAGAAAGTACAACATACGATTGCAACATAGATCGCTGACTATAAGACTCGGCATACCACCAACAGGTCCAGGACGAATGAAGATATACTGAAATAAGTAGGAACATAAAAGTAGAATAGAAATATTGTCTATTTTTCTTATAGATATTTATAAACGCAGGTATAAGTAATAATATCATTGGTGTATAAATAATCCAACCTTTTCTAAAACTAAATAAAAAGTCGATTGTATGGGGCGAAAGCCAATCGAATCCTTCATTGGGATTCATATAGCTATTTATAATTGGTTTGCCTGTTAATAAAGTCCAATAGATAATTTGAGGTGTAATAGGAAGCAACATAAAAATAAAAAAAGTAAAAATTGCTCTTTTATGTGTTAAAAACCATTTAACTTTTTCTTTTAGATGGCTTAAACTATTTACTTCCCACAGCAAAAAAACTATTAAAATTATTCCATCGGTAGGACGAATAGCCAAAATAAATCCGTAGGTTAATCCCAGTAATAATGTATGCTTAAAATTCGGACTTTCGTGCCATTTTAGAGTATAATATAAAAAAATGCTATAAAAGGTAAAAGCGTAAACATGCACGATGGGAGGAATTTCTAAAAGATAAATAATATTTGTACCTAACACTAAGGTCAAAAACGTTATAATAGCTGTTTTAAAATGAAAAATTTTCTTTAATACTTTTAATAAAAAATAAATACCTACTAATAAATAAAAAATAGTAGCAATGTATAATCCTATATGATAAGGTAATGAAAATCCATCGGGCGAGAAACTTGTAAAATGAGTTACTATAAAATGTATAGCCAGAAAAAAAGGTAAAACCAGAATGCTTATTCCCGATGTATATTTAATTAAATGACAACCATTTTCTAATGGCACCAACTGATAAAGTGTTCCACTTAATTTATACTTCTGAATCAATAATTCATATACGTATTTATAATTAATTAAATAAGGATCTTTCCATATAAAATTAGCAGGTAGATATAAATAATACCCAACCGTGTCCCATTGAATTAAAAAAACATTTGATAGTAACAAAATTAAAAAAAGAGTAAAAGACAGCAGCGGCAAGTAATAGAGATAATTTTTCATTTTCTTTTAACGCTTAAATAATCCGTATTTCAAGATGCAATAAATAGCTCTTAATCCATCTTTCCAATTTATCTTTTTTCCTTCTTCGTATGTTCTTCCATAATAAGAAATACCTACTTCGTATATTCTAATACCTTTAATTCTCGCTACTTTGGCAGTAACTTCTGGTTCAAAGCCAAAACGGTTTTCCTTAAGCCTGATAGATTTGATAATTTCGGAACGAAACATTTTGTAACATGTTTCCATATCAGTGAGATTTAAATTGGTAAACATGTTCGATAAAAAAGTCAAAAATTTATTACCTATTGTGTGCCAGAAAAATAGTACTCTATGCGGTTTTCCTCCCATAAATCGTGAACCATAAACAACGTCGGCATGCCCACACAAAATAGGCTTTAACAAAATATTGTATTCACCCGGATCATATTCCAAGTCTGCATCTTGAATAATTACAAAATCGCCAGTTGCTTCATAAATACCCCGACGTATGGCAGCACCTTTACCCATGTTCTTGGGCTGATTGAAAAGCTTTATGTTGGCTAAAGAATGTTGAGCAAGATAGTCTTTAAGAACTTCTTCGGTATTGTCTGTTGAACAATCGTTTATAATAATAATTTCTTTCTGTATATTATCTATCAATTCTACTGATATAACTTTATCGAGTATTAAACGAATAGTTTTAGCTTCGTTGTATGCTGGAATTACTATTGATAAGGTTGGCATAATACTTTATTTTCAAATGTCAAAAATAAAAAATAATTCTACACCATAAGCAAATATAACCTACTACCATTCTCAAAAATATGTTTTGCAATAATTTAATTTAGGTATTCAAACTTCATACAGAAGTTTTTTAATTTCTATTTGAACATCAAAGAACCCTTGAATCGTAAAATTTAATCAATAATTATTAACTTTACGCATTCAAAAACCTTTAATATATGAATCAAAATTTTTCCTTTTTAACCATTTCAATTATGTTATTAATTCTTTTTAATGCTTGCACCTTACAAAATAAGGAAAGCACAATGGGAGGCAACGGTATCGATTTATCTAACATGGATACCACTTATAAGCCTGGTGAAAATTTTTATTTGTATGCCGTTGGTGGATGGAAAAAAAACAATCCCATACCCGATGAATATTCGGTTTACGGAGCTTTTCATCAGCTCGATCAACAAAACACTCAGATGCTAAAAGATTTATTCGACAACCTTTCAAAACAAAGCCAGTTAAATACAGAGCAACAAAAAATTCTACAATTTTATCAATCTGGCATGGATACAAATACTATCGAAAAAGAAGGCATAGCACCTTTAAAACCTTATTTCGAACAAATTAAAAACCTCAGTCATTTTAAAGATTTTCCTAAATTTGTTGGTACACTGCATCGAAATGGAGCGTTTATGCTCTTTACACTTTATGCTGCTCAGGATGAAAAAAATAGTCTAATCAACATAGCTCAAATTTACCAGGGCGGACTGGGATTGCCCGACCGCGACTACTATACCGAAAACAACAAAGTAGCCAGATACTTACAACAAGAATATAAAAAGTATATTGCAAATCTATTACAGGCATCAGGTTTATATCCTGCCAACAAGGTAAACGAAGTTGTACGTAACATTTACAGCATCGAAGAAAAACTAGCTACAGCATCGATGACTCGTGTAGAAATGCGCGACCCACAAAAAATGTACAACAAAATAACCATGGACGAACTTCAGAAAATAACCCCCAATTTCGATTGGAAAATCTACTTCGAACAACTTGGCAAGACAGATATTTCCTCCATTAACGTCAATCAACCAAACTTCATGAAAGAACTTAACACGCTGATAAAAAATATTCCACTCGAACATTGGAAACAATATTTTACTTTCCATTTATTAAATAGTTATGCCACTTACCTCAACTCCGACTTAGAAAAAACTCATTTTGCTTTTTACGGAACAGTTTTATCTGGAAAAACCAGAATGAAAGAACGCTGGAAAAAAATAGTCGATCTTACCAGCAACATGATGGGCGAAGCTGTTGGAAAATTATATGTCGAAAAATACTTTCCCGAAGATTCGAAAAAACGCATGTTTGAACTGGTAAACAATCTAAAATCTACTTTCCGCGAACATATTCAGCAACTGGACTGGATGACCGACGAAACCAAACAGAAAGCCATTGAAAAATTAGATCTTATGACGTTAAAAATTGGTTATCCCGACAAGTGGCGCGATTATTCAAGCATAGAAATTAGCAACCAGCCTTTTGTGCTAAACGTTATAGCTTCCGACCGCTTTAATGTACAATACATGCTTTCTAAAATCGACAAAACCGTCGATAAACAGGAGTGGCACATGTATCCGCAGACCGTTAACGCTTATTATAACCCCAATTCAAACGAAATTGTTTTTCCGGCAGCTATTTTACAGCCTCCTTTTTTCGATGCCAACGCCGATGATGCTGTCAACTACGGTGGAATTGGTGCTGTAATAGGACACGAAATGACACACGGATTTGATGATCAAGGACGCCAATACGACAAAAATGGCAATCTAAACGAATGGTGGAACGAAAAAGATGCTGCCAATTTTAAAGTCAAAACAGAAAAACTAATACCTGTATTCGAAGCATACAAAATAAACGACACCTTATCGGTCAACGGACAACTTACACTTGGCGAAAACATTGCCGATCTGGGAGGTATAAGCCTTTCACTCGACGCATTTAAGAAAACACTCAAAGGCAATGAACCTACCATCGACGGATTCACACCTATTCAACGCTTCTTTTTATCGTATGCCAACGTTTGGCGAAATAATATTCGCCAGCAAGAATTGCTCAGACGATTAAAAGAAGACGTACATTCACCCGCAGAGGTTCGTGTAAATGTGCCCGTTTATCAGTTTGACGACTTTTATACAGCATTCAATATTTCGCCCGAAGATAAGCGTTATGTAAAACCCGAAGAACGATTAAAGATTTGGTAAATAAAACCTTATAAAAACCAGAATGTATGGAAATTAAAAAAGTTAGTATTGTAATGGGCTCTGATTCGGATATGCCCGTAATGAAACAAGCAGCCGAAATTCTTGATTACTTTAATATCCCTTATGAAATGGATATTTTATCGGCTCATAGAACGCCCAAAAGAGCCATTGAATTTGCCGAAAATGCACACAAAAGAGGCATAGGAGTAATAATAGCTGGAGCTGGTGGCGCCGCCCATCTTCCAGGTATAATTGCATCGTTAAGTCCATTGCCTGTAATAGGTGTTCCTATTAAATCATCGATTTCTATTGATGGTTGGGATTCTATTTTATCTATTTTACAAATGCCTGGTGGTATTCCAGTTGCAACAGTAGGATTAAACGCAGCAAAAAACGCTGGTATTCTGGCTGCTCAAATAATTTTTCATAACAATACAGAACTGATAAATAAAATTTTACAATACAAACAAATGCTGGAACAACAAGTACTTCAGAAATCTCAAGAACTTAAAGCTTCCAAATAATGTGATTCATGGTAAATGAATCAATAATTGTAACTGCTGCAGAATATATTCTGCAAGGTAAAGTTGTTGCTTTTCCTACAGAAACCGTTTACGGATTAGGTGCTAATGCATTGAACCCCTTAGCAGTTGCTAAAATTTTTGAAATCAAACAACGTCCTTCATTCGACCCTCTTATTGTACATATTTCATCTTTAGAGAGTATTGAAAAACTGATTCAATATCCCGATAAACGTATTTATCAACTTGCAGAAAAATTTTGGCCAGGACCTTTAACTATTGTTACTTACAAAAGTAGTTTAGTACCGGATATTGTAACAGCTGGTCTTAATACCGTTGGTTTACGAATGCCAGCCAATCCCATAGCTCTTAAATTAATTGAATTAGCAGGTGTACCTATTGCTGCACCAAGTGCAAATAAATTTGGTCTGATTAGCCCTACCACTGCCCAACATGTTAAAAAACAATTACCCAATATAGACTACATTATCGACGGAGGAAAAACGAATATTGGCATAGAATCGACTATTATAATGCTAAATGATGATGGTTTTGAGATATTACGTCATGGAGCCATTACTACCGATGAAATTGAAAAATTTATACCCTATCATTCTACACACAACACTGAAAATAAAATACTTTCTTCTGGAATGATGAAATCGCATTATAGTCCAAACAAGCCTCTTTACATACTTGGAATTCATACCATCCCCTACCCAACCGAAGAATGTGGTTTGCTGGCGTTTAGCCAATCATCGAACCATGCATATAAGAAAGTCATTCAATTAAGCCAAAACAACGATTTAAAAGAATGTGCTGCTAATTTATTTGCCGCAATTCACGAAATGGAAGAATCGGATGTAAGATGCATAGTTGCCGAACCCGTAGTTGAAAAAGGGATTGGCATTGCTATTATGGACCGTTTAAAAAAAGCAGCCTATCGTTTTCAAAACTCATAGCAATGCTAATCCATTTTTACTGTTTATAATAGAAGGTACACCAACTAATAGACAGCAAATTAGTAAATTCAAGATTTATGTATTATAAATTGTATTACAACACAAAATATTTCAGATGAGTTTTAAAATTTAATTCATTATGTACAGTTAAACATGTTTTATTACATAAACGATTTTTTCTAAATCAATATAACGTTTAATAAAGTTCACTGATTCATTCTATTTAAGAGATCTCTATGAAATAGTTTGAATTAAAACAAGGCTGGAATATCTTCTTCGTATTTGATGATTTTTTTTATTTTACCTGGTTGCGCCCAATTCATGGTTCCTTCCATTTTTAAAGATAATAAATAATTTTCTATTTGTTTATTAGATAATTCTTTTTGTATTCTTTTAGCTTCGTTGAGTGTTTTTACAGGTATAAAAGCATGCAACGATTGGTTTGCTTGCCAAACACCATCAAATATTGTTGGATTGAAACTTGTTCTGCCATAAGCTTCCCATACTACTTTGTAAGGGAAAAAATTGTATTCACCAACTCCTAACAGTGCCCACCAATACCCTCGATTTAGCATAGATTTTAACATTAGCCCCTTTCTGTTTTGTAAAATTTCTTTGTTTGCTTCAAGGTAATTAATAAGCTCAGGAAACATTTGCATTTGATGCCATTCTAAAGGTTTGCCATTCGTATTATAAGGCAAAAGAACCCATTTAGAAGGAGATTTTATTTCTGGTATGAAATCCTTTGATGTGATAAGCGGATAGATAAATTTTTTAGGAAGAGTGATATTTTTTTTAGTTTTATTGGAAACACAGACATATCCTTCAGTTATTTGATTGCAATTATCAAAGAAATAAACATCGTTTGCACCACAAGTATTAATTCCTTGTCGTGGAGTGGATTCTTTTTTTATGATTATAGGTTTAATATTTTCAATATTATGTTTTTCGTTTTTCGAAATTATACTTAATGGATCTGTTTCATGAAATAATGGTTTGGCCTGATACTCAATCCAAATACCGTTTTCATTGCGAAAATATGGAATCGGAAATTGAGATTTCTTGTCCCTGATAAAATGTGTCAAGCCATAACGTGTAGCAACTCCATCAAAAACATTTTCGTCGTTAAAGTCAAAAACAGAGTTGATGCCATACTTTATATCACCTATGCTATAAGTTCTGAAGTTTTTATTTGCTCCATCATTTAACAATAACGAAAGAGGCATAAACATAATGGCTTCACCATTTTCTTTTAAAAAATCTTTAATGGATATCTGAATAATAAGAGCTGCGATATCAATCCTACTACCACCCAAAAGAAGATTTTGACTATTATCAACTAAATCAAACTTAAAAAAATAACTTTTTATCTGTTCTTTATATCTTTCGGGTAAATCGACAAAATTTTGCCAGGGAGGATTACCAAAAACTATATCATATTTCTGTGGTTTAAGTCGAAGAAGATCCTCATTAGTAAAATTTTGGGACATATTTAAGCCATATTGTTCGGCAAACTTTTTTATTGCATTATTGAAATAAACAGTATTCAATTCATTACCAAAAAGATTGTTAGTTGGCAGGCTCTCTATTCTAAGCCCCTGCTTTAAGCCATAAGTGATAAGTGCTTCAAGCAAATTACCTTCTCCCATAGTTGGATCAAATACAGAAGCTCCGTTAACCCATTTTGAAAATATATCGAATTTGGCAATTGCGAATTCAGCCCATTTTATAGGCGTGAAAACAGCACCAATTTGTAATTCCTTATTTAATATTTTAATAGCAATTATGTTTTTTATTGTTTATATGCCAATAGTCTGATAACCTAGATTTAAACAAACATTTTTCCTATTCTTTGTTATCCTTTTTTCAATCATAGCCCCAAAAGCTCTGCTATCTTCTCTGGCTGAAATTCCCGATCGTAATTCTTTAAATAGTTTTTCTATTTCAAGCCCGATATTTTCTGAGATTTCTTTGTAATCCATAAACTGTCTTTATGGTAAATGTAAATTTTTATTCTTAGTTGTTAAAGTTGCATCTTACTTTCAATGCAAATATAAAGAATATTTACAAATTTTCATACCAAAAAAACTTTAATTTTTGTTATGATGGTTCTATTTGAAATATGAACTTTTGCATGTTTTATAACAGGTTCTTTTGTCGCAATTATTGCAAAAAAAAAATTCAAAAACAATACGATTAAGAAAAATCAAATTTTTATTTAAAACGTTAAAAAAATGGTTAAACATTTTATGTTTTTATACATTGTTGTCCGAGATAAAATTTAAAAGAGCCGTAATTCGACAAGCTCCCTAAACTTTTGATTTTTTTATTCGGCTCTTTTTTCATACATTGTTTTGCAATAAATAAAACTATATGGACAAAGTACATATTCTTTGGGACAATCGGTCTGGTTAAATGAAGAATCCATTCAGGATAGAGGGGCATACTTTTAAAAATCAAATAAGCAAGTCAATAAAATTAAGGAAAACCGAAGACAAAATTCCTACTTTTGATTTATATCGGACAGTAGTGATTAAAAATATAAAAAAATAAAAAAAATACCCCGTCGAAATTGACGGGGTAAATGTAAACTTTTATAAGTTCTACTTATTCTTATTGCTGTACTTTAACAGTGATGTTAATAGTTCCATCATTTGTTCCGGTGATGGAATTTACTTTAATGAAACCAATTTTACCGGCATCGGTTTTAAAAGCAATAATGTTGTTAGCAGCTAACTGATTGGCCTTGGTTTCGCTTCCAAATGTTACGCCCGAAATATCGGTAGTAGCGCTCAAATTATCGAAATTAATGGTTGGGTTTTTCACAAATTTGGTATTGTTTTTGGTTGTCCAGTTAGATACTTGTGAATAAACTTGGGCCGTTTGAGCATCGCCAGGAGCAGCTAAAGTAGCCTGGTTGGTAGCACCATAGTAATACATAAAGTCAACTAAATGGCTGTTTTGAGCTGCTTGAGCCAATGTATAAACAGTACCTGTCGACGAAGCGAACGAACTACCTTGTGTATTGTTTTGAGCACCTAATGTAATGGTGTAAGTTTGAAATGCACCAAATGGAGTACCGGTTTGACCACCTGATGTAATTTTTTTAATAGTAACAGTAATGCTTGCTTCTTGACCTTCTTTGTCAACAACTTTGAATTTGTACGAAATAGGATAGGTCATGGCAGGTGTAAAGGTTTCATTGAAGTTGTAAACATAATCTGTTTTCCCAGCAAAACCGGTAGGATTGCCATAAGAAGTTTCAGTTGTTCCTACAATCTTTTTGATAGTAAACTGATCTATTTCAGCTTCAGCTTTAACGGTTACATTAAAAGTAATGGTTGTGTCTGCTGTTGCTGTAATCAAATATTCAACTTTGTTGTTGGTTACTGAAATAGTTGGTGCTGGTTTAGTTTCGTCTTTTTTACAGCTTGTGAACATGATAGCACCTATTAAGGCAACTAATGCAAATGAAAATACTTTTTTCATAACTTAATAATTTTTGGTTAAACTTGCTACAAAGATATAACAATTATTTTTAAATATAAAAGTGTTAAAGAAAAAAAATGTTAAACTTCTGATTTGAAATAAACTGGGCACGAAAAAAACTTTTAACACCATGACTGCATTAGACTGATATAATGCGATTAAGAAAAATCAACTTTTTTGGTTTGCTTGTGTGATAGCAGAAAAAGTAATCGAATAATTCTTTGATTCGATCCATCTCTGAACTGTCAATGAATAATTTAGGGTAAAATTTAGTTTATAGAATGGAGCAAATGCTTAATTTTACTACAACTTTCAAAAAAAATTAAGATTCCTATTTTAGATTTTTTTTAATATAAAAAATAGATGGATCAATTTTATGATTTTGATACAAAAAAGTTTCCGACAACTTGAGATCGTGTTCGTTTATCCCTTGTGAATAATAAATAACAACACGTAAATGTTCATTTAAAAAACGATGAAGGTTCTCGGGGTTCAATGAAATTTTTGCTTCAGCAACGGTATAAATCTCTTTCTGAAACAACGATGTCTTCGATGGGACAGAAAAAATGGAATACACTCCATCGAATCTCGAAAAATACATCTGCAAGGGGTTATTTTCGGTATCGTTAAGATACGATGGAATCCAGATTTCAGTTTTATAATCTTTTTCTACGGCATTACCTGCATTGCGAATCAAAAATTTGGGATAGAAATGTATTTCTTTGGGAAGCCCATTATCGAGCAATGCTATTCCTTGAGTGTTTACAATTCCTATAAACTCTATTTTCGGAGCATGGCGTATGGCATACAAATGTCGAACTTCATCTTCGGACAGATAGTAAAGAGTTTGATTAAAAATGGAATAATATCGTCCATCGTTAAACATGTAAGGGCGATTGTTGGCTAAAAATGTAATAACAATAAAACCAGTTGAAGAAGTTGAATGAATAAGTTTTATTTCGACCTGATGCAACTGGGGCATGATGTGGGTTCGAATTATACTTAATAGCCCATATTCAGAAAAATGGTTCAATTCCACTGGATCTAAGGCCCATGCGCGGTTTTTACGAGTTTTTATACCAACAATTAATGTATGACCATTGTTATTGGCCAGGGCAGCAATTATTTTAAACAACTTTAAATCGCTGGCCAATTTATGCGGTTTCAACAAGCTACTTTCTACAAAATAAAGAAAATTGGTAAGCGGCAACTTGTTTTTTACAATGTTCTCGATTTCGAAAAGTTGAAACTGACTTGCATTCATTGATGCAATATTAATGATTTTTAAGGAATCATAAAACTATCTATTTAAAAAAGTGGCTCTTATTTTTTCTGCATATTTTTTATAACTTGCCAACGCAAAAATATTTAGCAATATGTTTGATATTCAGAAAGTACGAAACGATTTTCCTTTGTTACAAAATACAATTTACAAGCGACCGGTTGTTTACCTCGACAATGCTGCAACCACTCAAAAGCCCCGAATCGTTATTGACAATACCGCAGAATATTTGAGCAAATACAACAGTAACATACATCGTGGAGTACACTACCTTAGCGAAAAGATGACCGAAGCATACGAATCGGCACGTCAGACTGTAAAAAATTTTATTGGTGCTGCCCACCATCACGAAATTATATTTACTTCGGGCACAACCGAATCAATTAACCTGGTAGCATTTAGTTTTGGAGAAGCATTTGTCGAAGCAGGCGACGAAATTGTTGTTAGCCAAATGGAACATCATAGTAATATTGTACCCTGGCAAATGTTGTGTGAACGTAAAAACGCTCATCTAAAAGTACTTCCTATAACTTATACCGGTGAACTCAATATGACAGCACTAACGAGCGTTGTAACCAATCGCACAAAGCTTATTGCCATAACTCATGTTTCCAATAGTTTAGGAACGATTAATCCGATAAAAGAAATGATACAATTTGCACATGCGCGTAGCATTCCGGTGTTAATTGACGGAGCACAAGGTATTCAACATCAACCTGTAAACGTACAAGAACTCGATTGCGATTTTTATGTCTTTTCGGGACACAAAATTTATGGACCTACGGGTATTGGCGTATTGTATGGCAAAGAAAAATGGCTCGAAAAAATGCCTCCATACAAAGGCGGTGGCGATATGATTAAAACAGTTACCTTTGAAAAAACCATCTACAACGATTTGCCTTTTAAATTTGAAGCAGGTACTACAAACTTTATTGGTGCTGTTGGTTTAGCAACTGCTTTGCGTTACTTAAATGATATTGGCAGAGCCGATATATTGAAATACGAAGAAGAACTATATTCATACGCACTTCAAAAAATGCAAACCATCGATTATGTTCGAATTATAGGAACAGCAGAACACAAAACCAGCATTATCTCGTTTCTGCTTCAAAACATCCATCCGTTCGATACTGGCATGATGCTCGACAAAATGGACATTGCCGTTCGCACTGGCAATCATTGTACACAACCACTTATGAAGTTTTTTGGTATCGAAGGAACCGTTAGAGTTTCGTTTGCTTTTTACAATACCATCGAAGAAGTAGATTATTTGGTAGAATCATTAAAAAAAGTAAAACAACTGTTCTCATGAAAAGCATAGAAGAAATACAACACGAAATTGTTGAAGAATTTGAAAATCTGGGCGACTGGGTAGAAAAATACAACTATTTGATGGAGCTTGCTAAAAGCCTACCTCCGTTAGACGAAAAATATCGAAAAAAAGAAAATCTTATCGAAGGCTGTCAATCGCAGGTGTGGTTAGCTGCCGAATATAGCGACGGCAAACTTTATTTCCAGGCCGACAGCGACGCACTTATTACCAAAGGCATCATAGCACTGCTGCTCAAAGTTTTTTCTGGACAAACCCCTAACGACATTCTCAATGCCAATATATGGTTTATCGACAAAATCGGATTAAGTGCTCATCTGTCGCCTACACGTTCGAATGGACTTGTTTCAATGCTTAAACAAATACGTATGTATGCTTTAGCATATAAAACCAAATTTAATCTGTAATGTTATGATAAATAAAGATGAACTATCGATACAAATTGTCGATACACTAAAAACAGTTTTCGACCCCGAAATTCCTGTAAATATTTACGATCTTGGACTTATCTACGATGTTATGATAGACAACGAAGCAAACGTAGAAATTAAAATGACACTCACATCGCCCAACTGTCCTATGGTAGATAGTATGTTGCAGGAAATATACGACAAAACCCGTAGTATCGAAGGTGTTAAGTCGGTTATGCTTAACATTGTCTTTGACCCGCCATGGGATAAAAGCATGATGAGCGACGAAGCAAAACTCGATTTGGGACTTGTTTAGTCATTTATGCAAAAAATACTAACTATAATTCTTGTTCTTATTTCTGTCCAACTTTTTGCTTTCCACTTAAACGATACCATTTATACCACTTGCGAAGATAGTTGTATCGAAATTTTATTGCCGAATATTTATTTTTCCAGCGATTTTATTATTAGTTCTTCGGTCGAAGGCACAAGTATTGAAAAGAAAAGCATAAACAATCAAACAATTGTTATTTATCATCATCGGCAAATAAAAGGTTTACATACATTATACATTGTTCATGACTTAGAATTCACTCCGAAAGTACAAACTATAACCATTGTAGTACGTAGCAAAGCATGGTGGATGTGGATGATATTTAGTATTATAGGTGGTTTGGGCTTGTTTTTATTTGGAGTACACTACATGAGCGATGGCTTTGTTCGTTTGCTGGGGCATCGTTTTAGTAACATTGTTCAGGAGTTTTCAAAAGCCTCTGGCGGGGCAGTAGTTTCTGGCGTATTGCTCACTACTTTTTTACAAAGTAGCTCAGCTAGCAGTATTTTTTTAATGCAGCTTATTCATAATCGGCTCATGACCTTTAAACAAACCGTCGGAATCATTATTGGAGGAGCATTGGGAACAACTATTACGCTTCAGATAATTGCACTTCAAATTAATAAATATGCATTACTGTTGATAGCTATTGGTTTTATTTTTACATTTTTATTTAAGCATATTAAAATCAAACAAGTGGGACAAATTTTTACTGGATTGGGTTTTTTATATCTGGGTTTACTCATTATGACCGATGGAGCCTTGCAAATTAAAACGCTCGATACTGTTTTGCAATATCTGATTTCTTTTACAAACCCATTTGCAGGTATTGTTGTTGGAATTGTATTTACAACATTAACGCAAAGCGCCAGTGCTTTTATTGGTATTCTTATTATGTTAAGCAGTGTTGGAGTACTCTCGTTACCGGCATCCATACCTCTGCTTATTGGTTCAAACATTGGTACCTCGGTGCCTGTGTTGCTCGATTCGTTTAACCGAACTGCCGAAGCTCGTAAGGTAGCATGGTTTCATTTATTTTACCGTTTATTGGTTGCATTGATATTCATATTCTGGATTGGCCAATTTTCTTCGCTCGTAGAAGCTATTTCCACATATTTTAATCAAGGTCGACCTGTGTCGGTCCCTCATCTGATTGCCAATGCACATACCATTATGTATGTAAGTGTAACACTGCTTTTTATGCCCTTTATTCCGCTACTTTATCAGTATTTTTCGCAATTTATGCCCACTTCACGTAAAGATGATGCATTTAGCCCCAAATATTTGAACGACGAAAGCCTCAATATGCCAAATATTGCTATTGTTTTGGCAAAAAAAGAAATTATGCATACTGCCAATATTGTTTACAAAATGGTCGAAGATTTGCTACCTTCTTTCTTACAGAAAGATTTAAAGAAAATTGAAGAAATAGAATATGCCGAAAAGCGAGTTAACGTATTGCGTGACCACATTACACGCTTTTTGATTGAACTTAACCACAAAAACCAGCACATCGAAACAGCCAAAGAAATTTTTAAACTGTTATCGATAGTTAAAGAATTGGAAGAAATAGCCGACATCGTAGATACAAACCTTTTGCCCAAAGCTCGCTTCTGGGCAAATTCATCACTAAATTTCAGCATCGAAGGCAAACAAGAACTGGAACAATTTCATAAGCACTGTTTATCTCACCTGCAATCGGTTATACAAGCTATGGCATCGCACAACGTAAAAACGGCTAAAAAACTCAAAAAGGTAGAAAAAATGAGTACCTCCATAGCCTATCAACTCGAAAAAAGCCATTATGCCCGACTGATGAGTCAGGTAGAAGCAAGTATACAAAGCAGCAAAACCCACATCGAGCTTATTGGACTAATGCAGGCTATCATCCGACATGCTACTCAAATTGTACGAATAATGTACGAATACGAATAATTGTTTACAAATCAATGTTTTACAATATTTATGGCATTTCAAAATATTTATCGTATTTTTGTCGCGTTAAATAAATGATTGTATGGCAACAACAGCAGATTTCAAAAACGGATTGTACATTGTATTTAACGGTGATTTTTACTCAATTATCGAATTTCAACATGTTAAACCGGGTAAAGGTGGGGCTTTTGTTCGCACAAAACTAAAAAATCTTCGTACCGGAAGGGTCATCGAAAACACCTTTACAGCAGGTGTTAAAATCGATATAGCAAACATCGAACGCCGTCCTCACCAATACTTATACCATGACGATAGTGGCTATCATTTTATGCACTCCGAAACGTTTGAACAAGTCTCCATTCCAAAAGAACTGATTGAAGAACCGTTGTTACTGAAAGAAGGCACACAAGTATATATTGCATTCGATGCCGACACCGAAACTCCTTTAACTTGCGAATTCCCACCTTCGGTAGAGTTGGAAGTGGTTTATACCGAGCCCGGACTTAAAGGCGATACCGCATCGGCTACTGCCATGAAACCTGCCAAATTAGAAACCGGACTCGAAATTAAAGTGCCTCTTTTTATAAACACCGGCGACATTATTAAAGTTGACACTCGTGATATTTCATACATAGAGCGTGTAAAAAAATAGGCATGAAATTATCGCAACCATATACACTTCAAGAAATAGCTCAATTGCTACAACTCCCTTTTGAAGGAAATCCTAACACTAAAATTTTGGGAATAAGTGATGTATATCATGCCACCTACGAAGATATAACTTTTGCCGATAACGAAAAATATTACGAACTGGCCAATTTGAGCAATGCTTCGGTTATTATTCTCCAAAAAGGAATTAACTACGAAACTACAAAAGGCATAATCCTTACTAATGATGCTTTTTATACATACAATCAACTGGTTTCGATACTTTTTCCATTACGTACTCAGCTTCAACTAATTCATCCCGAAGCTATCATTGGTGAAAATTGTATCATTTACCCCAACGTGTATATCGAGAAAGATGTAACTATAGGCAACAATTGTGTCATACATCCACATGTTTCGATATACGGACCCTGTCAGATAGGCAATAATGTTATTATTTATTCAGGTGCCATTGTTGGCTCCGATGCTTTTTACTTTAAAAAGCAAAACGATAAATACTTAAAATTAAAATCAGTAGGCAACACCATTGTAGAAGATGAGGTCGAAATTGGTTCTAACACTACCATCGACCGTGGACTTGGCGGATCGACCATTATCGGACGAGGAACAAAAATAGGCAATGCAGTACAAATAGGACACGATACTCGTATTGGCAGCGATTGTTTCATTGCTGCACAATCGGGCATTGCTTCCAATGTAATTATCGAAGATTCGGTAATTATTTGGGCACAAGTGGGTATTCAGAAAAATGTAGTAATCGGTAAAGAAGCTGTTATATTAGGACAAAGCGGTGTTACCAAATCGATTGAAGGAGGTAAAATTTATTTTGGTTTGCCTGCCATAGAATCACGAGAAAAGATGAAAGAGCTAGCCTACATTAAGCAAATACCTGCTTTGTTAAAATTATTAAGCGAAAAGTTATGAACGGAAAAGCATCACTAAAACGTTTGCAGCTTTCCAATTTTAAGTTAGAAGCATTATTAAGTATTACCCTCTCGATTAATGAAAACTTATCAACACAAGCACTATTGCAGAAATACGAAAAAATAATCCGCGAGGATCTGGGGATAGGAAAGGTGGTTCTGTTTAATTACAACAAAAGTTGGCAATGTTTGCTGGCATCCGGTATTAAAGACGAAAGTTACTTGACCATTCAGGTCGAGACAGATTTGCTGCCTTTTAGAGATATAACGAACCTCACGGTGTTAAGAAATCCGAAACTTAAGGGATTCGATATTGTAATTCCAATTTTTCACAAATCTATCCCAATGGCTTATGTTCTATTGGGCGACATTGAAGAAGAACGCGATGGAATAAGTCCGGTTATAAAACATCTAAATTTTTTTCAAACACTTACCAACATAATTGTTGTAGCTATTGAAAATAAACGCCTATACACCGAAAATATTCAACAAGAGAGTTTACGTAAAGAACTCGACCTTGCCCGACAGATGCAAAGTTTGCTCATCCCCAATCCGAACGAATTGCCTCACAACGAACATATTAAAGTGACATCATACTATCAACCTCACTACGAAGTGGGAGGCGACTATTACGACTTTTTTTATCTTAATACCAACGAAGTAGGTTTCTGTATTGCCGATGTTTCGGGCAAAGGAATTTCGGCAGCACTGATTATGTCAAACTTTCAGGCATCGTTGCGAGCCCTATTTACCGACGAAATTCCCCTTGAAAAGCTCATCTGGCGGCTTAACAGCATCGTAAATCGAAATACTAAAGGCGAACGATACATTACAGCGTTCATAGCCAAATATAACATTACTACGCGAAGCCTCAAATATGTGAATGCAGGACATGTTCCACCGCTTTTTTACAACGGAACGCTCAAATTTCAATACCTAAAAAGTGGTTGCGCCGGTATTGGCATGTTGCCCGAACTTAATAACGTTAATACTGACGAAATATTAGTCCCCGAGCATGCCCGACTGGTTTGTTATACCGACGGATTGGTAGAAATAGAAAACGACCAAAAAGAAGAATTTGGCACAAAATACATGGAACAAGCCATTGTCAACGAAAAATCTATCGAATTGTTTATATGGAAAGTAATTCAACAGGTAAATTCGTATCGTGGAAAAAATCCCTTTTTTGACGATATATCGATCTTATGCATAGAATTTTAATAGGTTGCATACTTTTGTTAAACGTTATTAGCAATTTTGCACAAGTTGTAAATATCGAAAAGTTTCGAAGCATGGATACTTCCATGTCCTTAACGGGCAAAACCGAATTTACATTCGATGTTAATCGTAGCATTAGCACCATTTTTACCGTAAAAAATTCTACCCTACTGCAATACTCTCTACATAAAAGCACCTATCTTTGGCTTGCCGACTTGCAAATGATGCAGGTAGATACTGTGCGATACATCAATAACGGATTCTTACATTTTCGATACAATTACGATTTTCCGAACAAATGGCTGGTAGCCGAAGCATTTACGCAAATACAATTCAATCGCATACAAAAAATTTTGCGACGCTTTTTATGGGGCACCGGCACTCGATACATCGTTTTCAACAAAAATGAATTCAAAACATTCGCCGGTACTTCATTAATGTACGAATTTGAACTCTATATCGATAAAACTTTTCATGATTTAGTACGCGGTACTATATATCTGACTTTTAACTTAAAGCCCAGCGAAACATTCCTATTCAGTCATACAACTTATTTTCAACCTAAAATTGACAACTGGAACAACTATCGCATTACTAACGAAACTGCCATCGAAGCTGTTATAGTAAAAAACCTTAGTTTTCGTACCAGGTTAAATTACTTTTACGATTCGAAACCAGCACCAGCAGTACAAAAAATATTTTACAGCCTTCATAACGGTATAGCCTACAAATTTTAACACAATAGTCTATCTTTCTTATAGATTTTTTAATTAGTTTTGCCATAAAAATGAGTTTCGAAGAAATACAACGCCGAATACAAATTTATCAGTATCAGCAAAAAAAAATATTTGCTACTTCGTCGTTTCAAACGCAAAGTGTTGTTCTACTTCATATTATTAGCCGTATCGATAAGAGTATTCCCATTTATTTTATCAATACCGGTTATCTTTTTCCGGAAACTATCGAGTACAAAAATTTACTGGTCGAACAGTTTGGTATAAATGTTATTGACTTAAAACCCAATGTGCCCAAAATTTTGCAACGCGATGCAAATGGCAATTTGCTTTTTACCAGCGACCCCGATTATTGCTGTTATCTCAACAAAGTACAGCCGCTCGATACGGTGCTGGCCGAATACGACGTATGGATAAACGGTGTACGTGCCGATCAGAGCAAAGAACGTTCCGATCTGTATGTCGAAGATTTTGCACCGCACAATGTTATTCGATTTCATCCCATGCTTTATTGGACAAAGCAAATGGTTTATCAGTATATTCGCGACCACAACTTACCACGACATCCCCTCGACAGTAAGGGATATGTTAGCATAGGATGCGAACCCTGTACTGCTAAAATTTCGCTCGAAGACTACGAACGAGCCGGCCGCTGGAAAGGGCTTAAGAAAAACGAATGTGGACTAAATACCGATTTGGTTGTAAAAAAATAATGGTATGAAAATATTAGTTACCGGAGGCGCCGGATACATTGGTACAGAATTAACTCGTCAGTTGGTTTTACTGCCCGAAGTTGAACAAATTATTCTATACGACAACCTTAGCCGTAACAATTACAATATTTTTCTTCATTCCGGAATTAAACGTGGTAAAGTAAAATTTATCAAAGGCGAACTACTCGATACACGATTGTTGAAACAGGTTGTTAAAGATGTAGATGTAGTATATCATCTGGCAGCACGTGTTTCTACTCCTATGACCAATGAAAGCTCGCATATGTTCGAACAAGTCAATCATTGGGGAACAGCAGAACTGGTTTACGCTATTGAAGAGAGTCCCGTAAAAAAATTCATTTACCTTAGTAGTGCTTCGGTGTATGGTGCCTCGCCCGACGAAGTCGATACTCAAAGTACCCCCAATCCACAAACCTTTTATAGTATTTCGAAGTACCGTGGCGAGCAACATGTAGCGCGTCTTGCTAAGCACATGCCTGCCTTTATCATACGATGTGGCAATGTTTATGGCTATGGCGTTAGTATGCGTTTCGATGCTGTTATCAATCGTTTTATGTTCGATGCCTCATTTACCAATCGAATTTATATTTATGGAGACGGCACCCAACGCCGTTCGTTTATTTATATCGATAAAATAACAGATATACTTAAAAATATTCTCTTTTCCGAACTGCCGGGCGGTATTTACAATGCGGTTGATAGAGTGTTAAGTATCCTCGATATTGCCGAAGAAATCAATCAATTTTATCCCGACATGGAAATGCTATATATAAACCAGCACATGAAAATGCGTGAACTTGTTGTAAAACCCAGTGAAGAACTTCTTGCACTTCTACAAATTCCAAATACAACGTTTAACGAAGAACTTTCTGTTATTATGCGACGGTTTCATGATTCTACGCCATTTTAAACCCAATTTAAGTTTCTTACTTATTATTTCCAGATGTTTTTCCCAACTTCGTTACTGTTTATACCTAATTTACTGATATACAAATATATGCAAAATAATGCAGGCACTACACGATATGGTATGTAATTATATTTCAATAGGTTATTTTATTAAAAAGGAATTTAATTTTAAACTGCATTTGCTGAATACATCCTTTTTTAGATTGATGTTGGGCATAAGGCGAACCATACACTGCTTGACTTTATTGCCAAATAGCACATTCTCAAGTATTTGCACGGCTTTTTTGGGCAAGTTCGGCGATGTTTTTACTCTTACAAACATGAGGCTAAGACAATTCAATTTATCTTAATTAAAACACAGGTATTCCAAAGTTATTAACAGATACCGTTAATTAGACACTACAAACCAGTTTTT
>CALGPK010000069.1 GCA_937960415.1 uncultured Bacteroidales bacterium
AGTGTTTTATGCGTATGAAGCTTTCGAGCTTTCATAAAGTATTTAAATGTCTATTTTGGCATTTTTAGCATGTTTTTCAATAAATTCGCGTCGTAGAGGCACGTCGTCGCCCATAAGCATAGAAAAGATGCGGTCTGCTTCGGCAGCACTTTCTATAGTTATTTGTTTTAAGGTTCGTTTGGCAGGGTTCATAGTGGTTTCCCAAAGTTGTTCGGCGTTCATCTCGCCCAAACCTTTATATCGTTGCACATGGACGCTGCCTTCTTTGCCTTTGCCCAGTTCTTGTACCAAACGGTTGCGTTCTTCGTCGGTCCAGCAGTAGTATTCTTCTTTGCCTTTTTTTACCAAATAGAGTGGGGGAGTTGCCAGATATAGATAACCACGCTCGATGAGTTCTTTCATGTATCGGAAGAACAAAGTCATAATAAGTGTGGCAATGTGGCTTCCGTCAACATCGGCATCGGTCATGATAATAATTTTGTGATAACGCAGTTTTTCGAGGTTAAGAGCTTTGCTGTCTTCTTCGGTTCCGATTTGTACGCCAAGTGCAGTAATAATATTCTTAATTTCTTCGTTTTCGTATATTTTATGAAGCATGGCTTTTTCTACATTGAGTATTTTGCCTCGTAATGGTAGAATAGCTTGAAAGGTACGATCTCTGCCTTGTTTAGCAGTTCCGCCTGCCGAATCACCTTCAACTAAATACAGTTCGCATTTGGCAGGGTCTTTTTCGCTACAATCGGCAAGTTTGCCGGGTAAGCCACTCCCGTTTAATGCTCCTTTGCGTTGTACCAATTCTCTGGCTTTGCGTGCGGCATGGCGTGCAGTAGCAGCCAAAATCACTTTGTTTACTATGTTACGGGCATCTTTCGGATTTTCTTCGAGGTACACACTAAGCATTTCGCTTACTGCTTGATCTACGGCGCCCATAACTTCGCTATTCCCAAGCTTGGTTTTAGTTTGGCCTTCGAACAATGGTTCGGCAACTTTTACCGAAATAACGGCTGTAAGTCCTTCGCGAAAATCGTCGCCATTGATTTCAAACTTAAGTTTGTCGAGCATACCGTTTTTTTCGGCATAGGTTTTCAGCGTACGGGTAAGTCCCCTGCGAAAACCGGCTAAGTGTGTGCCACCTTCGTGGGTATTAATATTATTGACGTAGCTGTGTACATTTTCGTTGAACGAAGAGTTATACTGCAGGGCAATTTCAACAGGTATGCCTTGTTTTTCAGTTTCGAAGTAGATGACATTATCAATAATGCTTTGACGATTTTCGTCGAGCAATTTTACAAATTCTTTTATTCCTTCTTTGCTGTAAAAGACTTCGCTAATAGGATTTCCTTCGTCATCGGTTTCGCGATAGTCGGTAATTTGTAGTTTAATTCCTTTGTTTAAGAAGGCTAATTCCCTAAGACGCGAAGCAAGTGTATCGAAATTAAATGTGGTGGTTTGTGTAAATATGGTTTCATCGGGCAAGAAAGATATGATGGTACCAGTTTTATCGGTTTTGCCAACAATGGTAAGCTCTTTAATAGTTTTTCCGTAAGCAAATTCCATTTCGTAGATATTTCCATCGCGATGAATAGTGGCTTTTAAATGTTTCGAAAGGGCATTTACACAGCTTACACCTACACCATGCAAACCACCAGAAACCTTGTATGCATCTTTGTTGAATTTACCACCAGCATGAAGCATGGTTAATACTACTTCCAATGCAGGTTTGTTTTCTTTTTCGTGAATATCAACCGGAATACCTCTACCGTCGTCGGTTATAGTAATGTATCCATTGGGAAAAATTTCTACGTGTATATTTTTGCAATAGCCTGCCAGTGCTTCGTCTATTGAATTGTCAACTACTTCGTAAACAAGATGATGCAGTCCTCTAACACCTATGTCGCCAATATACATGGCCGGGCGTTTTCGGACGGCTTCTAATCCTTCTAAAACCTGAATACTATCGGCCGAATATCCATTATCTTTCACAGTCTGTTTGTCAATATCTGCCATATTTTTTGCATTATTTTAACGAAACGCAAAGATACAAAATAGAGATGGATTTACCTATTAAAATAGCGTTAAAATGAAGGCTTGTTAATAAAATTTTTGTGCTCATAAATAGTCAATAAATGGGCGTTTTCGAGCTAATTTTAAGTCTTGTAAAACAGACGATTTTACGTTTATCTGAAAGCTATAGCTGCGGTAGGTGCCAAAAGGTATCCACGATAATCTCATTTCCCAACAATGCAGGTCTCGGTAAATGTTCAACGATGTATAAGTAAATTGCTTGGTTTCAAAGTCATAGCCCGAAGAATATGAAATTTTCCATTTGGGTGTAAGGCTTAAATCGCCCGAGAATGTTATCCCTTGAATGGTTCGGAAGTCTATATGTTTACGTTGGGAATTGTAAAAGCTCGATGTATTTAAGTTATATGATAAATATATGGTCCAGGGTACTTTAAAATCTACATAATAGTTTATGTAGTTTTCGGGTAATCCTGCAGCAACAGCAGCTTGTCGAGCAGCTTCGGTAGTTTGCATGGTTGGATTCTTTACCAGGCCGTCGGAGTTCAAGCCAATACTCGACGAAATACTGGCAGAAGTTAAATTAGCCAGCTTTTTATTTACATTATACTGAAATTGATTGATAAACCTGCCCAGAGTATCGTACGAGTATAGGCTGTAATTGGCGTTTGCGTATATGTTTAAAATCTTAAAAAGTGTTGTACGTGCTTGTAACTGAAGCGGTTGCCAGCGTAGCGAGTCAAGAGCTATATTGTAAGCGGAGTTTATCGATAGTTGATCGAGTAAAGGTATCTTTTTGAGAGTTTGTGCAGTATCTTTTTTATTTTTATACTTTATTTCGAAATTATTGTTGAGCGAAAAATTCAGCATACCATACTTTCCCGATGGTGGAGAGCCAAACAATCCGTTTTGAACAATAGAATAAGTTTGCGTTTTACCTGTTTCGTTTATTTGTACTGTCTGATAATAACGAGTTTTAAGATAATTTGGTCGGTAAGAAAAGCTTATGCTTGGTGTTATCATATGTCTAAGTCCTTGAAACCATCCGTTTGTTTTAAGCGGCATATAAAAGCCGTAAAGCTGTGTAGTAAGTGGCATCGAAAATGTCCAATCGGCAGCACGGGTAAATTTGTAAAGGGTATCGGTTTTAAGATAACCGGGCAGGGTGTCGTTGTTGACAATTTGACCGGGAATCCATTCTTTGCGAATTTGGCTCGGATACCAACGTTCGGTATAGGTAATCGAGGGTGTAAGATTAAAATATCGCATGAGCTTAAAATTAGCCGAAGCCGGTATGCTGTGTCGTATGCCATTTCGCATTTGATAAAGAGTTTGCGATGTAAAAAGTTTGTTTTCTTTTGTGGTTAAGCTATTTTGTAAATTGGCATTGTATGATATACCTATTTTTTTCAGTATAGTACGTCTCGACATGCTAAAGTAGATGTCGGGTATTCCAAGTGTTATAGTACTGTCGGTAAAATTTTGGTTATGACGAATATTGGCCGATAAATTGAATGGTGAATTAGGCCATTGCTGACGAAAAGATATACTCGATTGCATATCGCTACGTAAACGATTTTCGTAGCTAACCATATTGAAGCGATTGTAAATTTGCGAACCTATGTTAACATTAGCCGAAAAATTTCTGAACGGATGTGCTTTGGCATCTTGATTGTGCGTCCAACGAATGTAGTAGGCTTTGTTGTTCTGATAGTTGGGTAGTTCACGTTCGCTAATAATAATATTACTGTACGAAACATTTAAATTGCCCTGATATTTATATCGTTTTTTGTAGTTTGATATGGCAGTAGCTCCCCATGAACCTTTGCTATAAGCTTCGGTCAATAATAAAAGGTCAATGTAATCGCTGATGGCAAAATAGTAACCGCCATTTTTTAAAAAGAAACCTCGAATTTCTTCTTCTCCATACTCGGGGATAATGATACCTGATTTGTTTTTCTTTTTGTTAGGAAAAAAGCCAAAAGGTATGCCAAGAGGTACAGGGACATCTTCAATAACCAGATAAGCTGGACCTGAAACGATTTTGTCGTCGGGTATCACCTTCGCTTTGGTAAGGGTTATATAAAAATGCGGATGCTCGAGGTTGCAAGTAGTGTAGTGTCCATGAGTAAGACAAATATGATCGTTTTGGAGTTTTTTGGTTCGAGAAGCATGCAAATATCCTCCGCCTTGTTCGGTAGTAACTTCAGTTATTATTCCTTTTTTTGTGTTAAAATTATAACGAATGGTTGCCGATTCAAATTCGTCGCTACCATCTTTAAAAAAAGGTTTTTCTTTGAGCTGTCCGAGTGAATCGATACGTCCGGTTGCAAAGGCTTCGTTGTTATCGAAGTCGATCTCGATGTAGAAGGCTTTTAGTTCTTTGTCCTGGTATTTTAATTCCGATTGATGGTATAAAAATGCTTTTTGTTGAATGAGATCTAAAACAATAGAATCTGAACAGGAATAATCAACAGGTGCTTCTAATTTAAACGATGAATTTTTTTTAACTTGTAAGCTATCTTTTAATAAGGTATCGGTTTGTAAATTTTGCTGAGCAAACAAAAGATTTGTAAAAGCCCAAGTGATTGAAAGAGCAAGTAAAACAAAAATTCGTATAGAAATGTTATTTTTGTGCAATTTTTATGGTTTAATTTTTGAGCCTTCAAAGCTAATGATTTTTTTGATGAAATGCTTTATTGCTATATGGCTTAACTTGTTTTTGTGTTCGGTAATACTTTTTGCTCAAAGTAATATTTCTGTTTTAAAAAAAGTGGTGATTGATGCAGGACATGGAGGAAAAGATCCCGGAGCAGTTGGATTTGGACTGAAAGAAAAAGATATAACATTGTCGGTAGCCTTAAAACTTGGTAAATTAATAACCGAACATTTTAAAGATGTAAAAGTTATATATACTCGAACTACTGACGAATTTGTTGAATTATATCGTAGAGCTAAAATTGCCAACAATGCAAAAGCCGATTTGTTTATTTCGATACATGTTAATAGTAGCAAAAAACCTGAGCCTTATGGTACAGAAACTTTTGTAATGGGATTGTCAAAATCGGATGCGAATTTAGACGTCGCTATGACTGAAAATGCTGTTATATTGAAAGAAGAAGACTATAAAAATCAATATGAGGGTTTTGACCCGCACTCACCAGAGGCTTATATAATTTTTTCGTTGTATCAAAATGCTTTCTTAGATCTAAGCCTAACGTTTTCATCGTATATACAAAATGAGTATGAAAAAATTCAACGTGAAAACAGAGGTGTTAAGCAAGCAGGTTTTTTAGTATTATGGAAAACTGCTATGCCAAGTGTTTTAACCGAAATAGGTTTCATTAGCAATCCCGACGATGCTTCGTTTTTGGCCAATGAACGTAATCATTGGTTATATGCCAAATCTTTGTTTAATGCATTTAGTAAATACAAAGGAATGCTTGAGGGTAAAAAGTATATAGAACTCGATTATAAAGATATTCAGCACTATTTGAAAGAAATCAAACAAAGCACTGTAGATACTACCAAAAAGGATAGCCCACATAAAGATAGTTTGATTGTTTCAAATTTTCAGGATACCTTACCAAAAAACAATTTCCAGAAAGTGATAGAAAAATTAGTTCAACCAAAAACAAACGACACTATTTATTTTTATGTTCAAATAGCTTCAACAGATAAGCCTATTAAGCAGTTCAAAGTTAGTGGCGTAGAAGAATTTAAAATGGATAATTTGTACAAATATGTTTGTGGTAAATCATTAGCATATAGCGAAGTACTGGAAAAACAAAAAGATATTAAAAAATATTACCCCGATGCTTTTGTCATTGCTATTAAAAATGGAAAAAAAATTCCATTAAGCGAAGCATTGAAACAAACAAAAAACTAATTTTACATGTTTAAAAAATTTTATGGCAATAGTCTCGCGTGAAATAAAAGCCGGTATTATTATTATTGCAGCCATAGCTTTTTTTGTATGGGGGTATTCATTTCTTAAGGGCAAAGATTTGTTCGAAAAAACATACACCTATTTTGCTATTTACGATAGAGTAGATGGACTAATGAGTTCTGCACCAGTATATGTTAATGGATTAAAGGTAGGTAACGTTGGCAATATATCATTTGTTAATGATAGCAATCGAAAAGTAATAATAGAAATAAAGGTAGTAAAAGAGTTTCTAATACCTCAGAAGTCAGTAGCCGAAATATATAGTGCAGATTTAATGGGTAGCAGGGCAATTCGAATTATTTTAAGCAACGAACAAAAATGTCACCTTCCGAACGATACTTTACGTTCATCGCTTGAAGCAGACCTTAAATCACAAGTAAGTGCACAGGTGTTGCCCTTAAAGCATAAGGCAGAAGAGCTTATTAAATCTATCGATTCGGTAATGACCGTAGTACAAAGTATTTTTGACAGGCAAACACGATACAACATTACCCGTTCTATTGAAAATATTCGACTAACTCTCGAAAACCTGGTTAAAACTTCGGTAACCTTAGATACATTGGTACAAAGCGAAAAATATGCCTTAACCAGAATAATTGCCAATATAGAATCGATAACCGAGAACTTACGCAATAATAACGAACTTATTAACAATGTAATGAAAAACCTTTCGGCAGTTAGCGATTCGTTGATGCAAGCCAATATCAAACAAACAGTACTGAATGCCAATAAAGCTTTATACGAAGCCAGTCTGATACTAGACAAAATTAATAAAGGCGAAGGATCGTTGGGTATGCTCATATACAACGATCAGTTATATAAAAATCTTGAAAGTTCGTCGAAGAATTTAGACCTGTTGCTCCGCGATTTACGCGAAAACCCCAAACGATATGTTCATTTCAGCTTATTCGATTTTGGACGTACAGTTATTTTAGAAGACAACGAAAAAAACAGAAAAAAATACAAACAACAAGAAAAATCGAAAGAAGATACAATTATTTCTTACAGAATTCAGATTAAAAGTTCTAAACATCCTATACCAATCAATTCACGCGAATTTAAAGGCTTCGACAATATTCAGGAAACCTTTGTAGAAGGTTGGTACAAATACACTATTGGCAATTTTAGCAATAAAGAAGAGGCTGTACAATATAAAAGCCAGATAAGTCATGCATTCCCCGATGCTTTTGTAGTAGCTTTTGTTGGTCACATGCCCGTTGTTCACAAAAAGAATATTACGTTAGATACCACCCACGTGAGATAAACCATTCATAAATATTTTCATTTAAAATACTTAAATATATTGTAATTCCACAATTTTGTCTTACCTTTGCTTAACCCAAATAATTCATTGAGAGATCTTAGATGATTCGAATCAATGAATATTGCATTAAAAAAATTTTCTAATGTAATGATTGGGTTTAAACAAGTAAAAACTCAAATACATCTAAATATGTTCATACTAAAAAATGTTTTTTTGACGAAATTAATAGCAGCAATTTTTGCCTTATATGAAAAAAAAACTTTATTTGCAAGACGAAAAAAATTTTTTTCTAAACTTTTTTTTTCACAATATTGCATAATGAAAAATATGATGATTAAATAAAGCTAAAACGTTGGTATAGATGAGTAAAAGTCACATAGAAGTTTGGAATAATTGTTTGAAAGTAATACGCGACAACGTTAAGCCTATAAGCTTTAAAACGTGGTTTGAACCTATTGTCCCTTTAAAATTAGAAAATAATGTATTAACCATTCAGGTTCCCAGCTCTTTCTTTTACGAATACATCGAGGAAAAATACATCGACCTATTGAGTAAAGTATTGAGAAAAGAAATAGGAGAGGATGCGAAGTTGGAATATCGTATTGTGGTCGATTATAACCATGCATCATCCAACCCATACATTATCAAATTACCTACTAAAAATAAGAGTGATTTAACCAATCAGGATATACCACTTCCTATATCATCTGAAGAAAAGAATATCAAAAACCCATTTATTTTACCGGGAATTAAAAAGCTAAACATCGATCCACAATTAAATCCCGATTATTCTTTCGACAATTTTATCGAAGGCGAATGCAACCGCCTGGCACGTTCGGCCGGTTATGCTGTGGCATGCAATCCCGGAGGTACTGCTTTTAATCCTTTATTTATTTATAGTGCCAATGGGCTTGGTAAGTCTCACTTGTCGCAAGCTATTGGTATAGAAGTTAAAAAACGCTTTCCCGATAAAATTGTACTTTATGTTCAGGCACATAAGTTCGTTACACAGTTTATGGAAGCTATTCGCAGCAACAATAGCAACGACTTTGTGCATTTTTACCAGATGATAGATGTTTTGATAATTGATGATGTGCACGATTTTGCAGGTAAAGAGAAAACCCAGGATATATTTTTCCATATATTCAATCACTTACATCAATTAAACAAACAGCTTATACTAACTGCCGACAAAGCTCCGGTAGAATTACAGGGGTTCGAAGCAAGACTATTATCCCGCTTCAAATGGGGTTTAGCAGCCGATTTGCAGGTGCCCGATTACGAAACTCGTCTTGCCATCTTAAAGCGTAAAATATACAACGATGGTATAGAAATGCCCGACGAAGTGTTAGAATATATTGCATCGCACATTACAACCAACATCAGAGAAATGGAAGGCGCTCTTATATCTATTTTAGCCCAATCAACACTTAATAAAAAAGAAATTACCATCGACCTTGCTAAACAAATTATTGATAAGATTGTTAAAAGCACACGTCGGGAAATTTCCATCGATTACATACAGAAAATTGTATGCGATTATTTTAATATCTCGGTCGATGCTCTTAAATCGAAAACCCGCAAACGCGAAATTGTACAGGCTCGTCAAGTTGCCATGTATTTTGCAAAACAATTTACCAAAAATTCTTTATCGGTAATAGGCTCTATTATTGGAGGCAAGGATCATGCAACTGTTCTTCATGCGTGCCGTACTGTTCAAAATCTGATGGAAACCGACAAAAAATTTAAGCAATACGTCGATGAAATTGAAAAGAAACTTAAAATGTAATAATGATAAAGAAGCAGGTAACACCTGCTTTTTTTGTAACAAACGGATGACATGTTGTATATAATACTTGCAATACTCTCTTCAACTTCTATTTTTGTTATATTTAAGCTATTTGAAAAATTTTCGGTTAAACCTTATCAGGCAATTGTTATAAATTATTTTACAGCAGGTTTACTCGGACTTATTGTTTTTAAAGGTTATCAATCGAATATTATGCATTCATGGAACGTTGATTGGCGTTGCTGGATTTTAGTTATCGGTATATTGTTTTTCCTGAACTTTCTGCTGATTCAGTATTCAACCAGGCGTATAGGGATGACTACTACGTCTGTTGCTTGCAAAATATCGGTTATAATACCTATTGTTTTTTCAATGTTGTTCGATAAAGAACTTATTAGTTTTGGTAAAGCTTTGGGTATTTTACTTGCTTTAATAGCTATTGTACTACTAACTATAAAAAGAGAAGAAACAGGCACTTCAAATTCTATAAGCCGTTTGTTGTTATTTGCTATGCCTCTTTTACTTTTTTTCGGATTGGGCATAACCGATGCAATGGTCAAATATGTTCAACAGACTCATGCAAGTAACTACGTGGTTACACATTTAACTTCTTTCTTTTTTAGCATTTCGTTTATTAGCGCTTTTTTATGGGGACTTTTTAAAAAGCATTTCTTTCGTTCATTGGTTCATCTGGCTACTATTATTGGCGGGTTTTTTTTGGGATTGGTAAATTTTGGTTCTATCTTTTTTTTGATTTTATCTTTAAAATATGCACCTTTCGACGATTCGTTGGTTTTTGGCATGGTTAATCTGGGTATTATTCTTCTTTCTGTACTTATAGGATTTCTTATTTTTAGAGAACATTTATACAAAATAAACTGGATAGGGGTATTGATGGCATTTATTTCTTTTTTACTTTTGAGCTTAAATGGATGAATATCGTACCATATTGACCGAAACAAAAGGTGTGTTTAAAGACAGAAAAAGCTCGTTTTATGGACATATTTTTCCGGTTACTAATTTGGTTCAAATAAAAGAAATTTTAAAAAACATCAAAAAAGAGTATCACGATGCAGCACATCATTGCTACGCATATCGTTTATTTTCCTTCAATCAACAGATAAGCGAGTTTTACACCGACGATGGCGAACCTGCCAATACAGCCGGAATACCCATACTCAACGAATTACGCAAACACGATTTGTGTAATGTATTAGCCATAGTAGTACGATATTATGGTGGAATTAAATTAGGTGTACCGGGTTTGATATATGCTTATCGTGAGGCTATTCGATTGGCAATACAAGAAGCATCCATTATTCAACTAGAAGTAACTATACCATTAAAACTCGAATTCGATTTCGAAAAGTTAAACACGGTAATGAATTTAATTAAGCGTAATTCGGTGCAAATTGTTCAACAAAATTATTCAGATAAGTGCAATATACATATACTTTGCCCGAAAAAGAATATAGATTATTTTACCAACGAATTAAAACAACAAAATATTTCTGTATATGCCTGAATGGAAATTATTAGAAGAATTGTGTAATATTCATGCTCCTTCGGGTGAAGAGTATCGTGTATTCGATTATATTCAACAGTGGTTGAATACCAACCATATTTCGGCTATTGTCGATCGTAGTTCTGTGGTTAATGCAATGATTATAAAAAAAGGCTTTCCGTCGGTAGCCTTTTTAATTCACGTCGATACCGTTGGTTTTATTAAAGAATATGCTTCAAAAGTATTGCCAATAGGAAGTCCAACATTCGAAAACGAAGTTGCTGTAAAAAATGAAACATATCAGACCTATACCATTTACCAAAAACAGGAGAGTTTTGCAATTGATCATTCTGAAATGCTCGAAACAGGTACAACATTTACCTATGTTTCAAAATTAATAATAGATGCAAACAGCATACAGGGTGCATATCTCGATAATCGCATACACGTGGCTATAGCTTTAGAATGCACGATTAAGGCAAGCAATTTTTTGATCGTATTTACGTCGAATGAAGAAATTTCGGGTGGCTGTACCGAAAAAGTTGCACGGGTTTTATACGAGCATTATCATATAAATAAAGCCATCGTTTTGGATACGACCTTTGTTTCGGATGGTATTTTGCTAGGATATGGAATCGTATTATCGTTGAAAGACAATTATTTGCCCAGCCGACAATGGATAGAACAAGTGAAAACATTGCTAATGCATCACCAATTGCAGCTTCAGTTAGAAGTTGCCGATTTCGGTTCGAGCGATGGGGCATACATTAGCAAAAGTCCTTATCCGATAGAGTGGTGCTTTTTGGGCATTGCCTGCGAAGATTATCATAGCCCTCACGAAAAAGTGTCGCAAAAAGATATTGCCTTGATGAAAAAAGCATTAACTTTAATGATGGATCATTTTATAAATTTTAAATACGTGTAAGCATGAAAAACAAAAGTTTAATTTCCATTCATGATTATAGCAAAACCGATTATTTTAAAATTCTTGAATGGGCAGACATTTTTCGAAAAAATCCGAAAGAGTACGAAAACTTATTAATGGGTAAAGTGATTGCTACGCTTTTTTTTGAACCCTCAACGCGAACACGCTTAAGTTTCGAAAGTGCTGTACAGCGTATGGGGGGGCGAATCATTGGCTTTTCCGATCCGGGGTCGTCGAGTGTACAAAAAGGCGAATCGCTAAAAGATACCATTCTTACAGTAGCACAGTATGCCGATTTAATTGTTATGCGGCATCCGATTGAGGGAAGTGCACGTTGGGCTAGCGAAGTTTCGCCGGTGCCGATTATCAATGCCGGCGATGGAGCTAACCAGCATCCTACTCAATGCTTACTCGATTTATATACCATTAAAGAAACACAAAACACACTCGACAATCTTACCATTACGTTTGTGGGTGATTTAAAATATGGACGTACCGTTCATTCGCTTATTCAAGCCATGTCGCATTTTAATCCTACTTTTTATCTGGTATCGCCCGATACACTTCGTTTGCCCAATGAATACAAAATGCTTCTCGACGAACATAATGTAAAATATTACGAAGTAAGAGACATGTCCGAGGTTGTCAAACTATCGGATATAGTTTACGTTACACGTGTGCAGCGCGAGCGTTTTTCCGACCCCATCGAGTACGAAAAGGTTAAAAATGCTTATGTGTTGAATGCCGCCATGCTCGAAGGTACCAAAGCCAATTTAAAGGTTCTGCATCCATTACCACGTGTCAACGAAATATCGGTTGATGTAGACGATACCAACAAGGCTTATTATTTTGAACAAGCTTTGAACGGTGTTTATACTCGAATGGCTATTATTGCATTAATTCTTGGACTTAAAAATTAGTAACGAATATGGAAACAAAAAAAGAATTAGTCGTTAGTGCTATTAAAGACGGCACAGTAATCGATCATATTCCAGCCAAGACTTTATTTAAGGTAATTTCTATTTTGGAACTGCATAAAATGGAAACTCCTATAACTATTGGCTCTAACCTCGAAAGTAAAAAACTTGGCAAAAAAGGCATTATCAAAATATCGGATAAATTTCCGAATGACAACGATTTGAATAAAATAGCTTTATTTGCTCCTGAAGCTAAAATAAACATTATTCGCAATTATGAGGTGGTAGAGAAAAAAATTGTTCAGCTGCCCGATACTATCGAAGGCATTGTTAAGTGTATGAATCCCAAATGTATAACTAATTTTGAAGACATCAAGCCCAAATTTATTGTTATAGACAAAAAAAACGTAGCCCTCAAATGCAAATATTGTGAAAAATTAACCAGCCAGGAAAATTTTGAGATGCGTTAATTTTAAATTGTTGCAACATTGAAGGTCGTTTTTTTAGGTACAGGTACATCGCAAGGGGTGCCGGTGATTGCATGCGATTGCAAGGTTTGTCAGTCGAACGATAGGCACGATAAACGGCTTCGCTCCTCGCTACTGGTAGAGGTGGAGGGAAAGACGTTGGTGATAGATACAGGTCCCGATTTCAGACAACAAATGTTACGTGCTCACGTAAAAAAACTCGATGCCGTGTTGTTTACACATGCACACAAAGATCATATTGCTGGGCTCGACGATATTCGCTCGTTTAACTGGATACAAAAAAAACCTATGGATGTGTTTGCAGAAGAGCGGGTTATTAAAGCATTACAGCAAGAATATGCCTATGTTTTTGCCGACGAAAAGTATCCCGGCATACCCGAAATGGTTGTACATCCCATCGACGAAAAACCATTTAAAATAGATGATGTGGAAATAATTCCTATACGTGCTATGCATTATCAGTTGCCTGTTCTGGGCTTTAGAATCAAAAATATGGCATATATTACCGATGCTAACTTTATACCGGAAACAGAATACGAAAAACTCTATCATCTGGATGTTTTAATATTAAATGCATTAAGAAAGAAGAAACACATATCACATTTTACGTTGCCCGAGGCTATCGAAGTTGCTCATAAAGTAAATGCTCGTCGGACTTATTTTACACATATTAGCCACATGATGGGATACCACTTTGAGGTGGCTAAAGAATTACCGCCCCGAATGGCGTTAGCATACGATGAGTTGAATCTTTGGCTTGACGAGTAAAGTCAATTTTTTAATGAGGAAATTTCTTATACCATGCGATTATGATATATAAACTTTTTCGGTTTGTGGGTACAATATTAGAAAGTAATCAATATAAATCAGTAAATCTAATAATTCGCACTATCTGAGAGCATACAATGAATAATAAAGGTTGATAGCTAATATTCTATTACAAATTTGTGTTTATTTATGAAACAACACCATTTGCAAAGTTCTTATTTAATTCATTTCAGACGATTTTATATAAATTTTGCCTTTATTCATCCTCCGTTATTTTTATATATATTGACAAATAAGTATATAAAAATTATGTGTACATTATAAGTTATTTTTAGAAAACATTGAAGCGCAAGTAATTTTATACCATCTATTTATGCTTTTATAAGTTTTTTTTCAAACTTGTAACAAAGTCAAAAAAAATAAACGCTTTTTTAAAAAATTTGTAAAATTTGTTTTATCTTTGCTCTTAAAAATTTGATGCAACTTTATTGCGTCAATACATCTTAAATAAGATGTAGGACGCTGTAATGTAGCGTAAATATATGGTTATGTGTAATTCTTATCAATTACTGTAAGGAGACCTTAAATTATGACGATGTTTTTGCCTTCGTTTAACTCTATAAATGAAAAAAATGAAATTGCTATACAACTTTATCTAAAAAGTTTT
>CALGPK010000070.1 GCA_937960415.1 uncultured Bacteroidales bacterium
TTTAAAAAAACTGGTTTGTAGTGCCTATACGATTTTGTATGTATTTGTATATCAGCAAAATAAGTGTAAAAAGCGACGAAGTCGGGAAGAATAAAATACTCTGTGCCCCTCCGTGCCCTCTGTGGTGAAGAAATAAACTTACCACAGAGAACACAGAGATACACAGAGAGAAAAACTCCGTGCCCCCTGACTTCGTCACTTTTTTAAAAAATTTCGGTTTTTGAAAAATTTAACAAACTGACATACAGCGACTTATGTTTTTATGGTTTTAAAAACTGGTTTGTAGTGCCTATACGATTTTATATGTATTTGTATATCAGCAAATTAAGCATAAAAAGTGACGAAGTTCGAAGGTAAACTACTTTTTATCTTTTTTACTTTCTTTTTTAGTGGACGATGTTTTCTCATTTTTTGTTTTAGATGTATCGGTTGTTTTTTTTGAAACTGTTTTATTCGAGCTTGTTTTTCTTTTCTTATTTTTTTCGTCTTTTTCTTTGCCAAAGTTTTCGGGGTAAATTAATTCGGTGTCGGGTTGAATAATAATAGATGGCTTAAACTTGGTTGTTGTAGGTTCTTTTTTCTTAACGATAACTGTTTCGCTTCCGACTGATTCATTCAGACGCAGTTCAAAATCGCTCAAAACATTCATGTAGTTAATATAGGCTTCGTATGGTGTATCGTAGTGATTGAAATATTTGTGTACATCGCCATCACTAAACCACTTGGTACACATGTAATAAAAATGGTCGCTGGTTTGTAAATAAAGCCAATCTTTTTGTATTTGTGGATCGTTGCATTGTTTTACTTTTGGGTATAGCTGATATAAATTGTTGAATGCATCGTCTTGCAAGTCGTTTCCTAGCCAGGCTGTAAGGTCGCGTTCTTCATCAGCCCACGAAATAGGATAAGGCACATGGATAGGAGCTACCGGATGGAGCTGTTCGATGGCTTCGGCAGGTGTTACAAATTGATAATTGGAATACGCAAAAACTGATTTAGGTAAATAACGCATAAATTCAAAAATACCGGTATCAGCCCATTGATGTTCGCCAAAGGTTTCGTAATCCATAAACAAATTGATAATTTCTTGCTTTGGGTCAATGGCATTTAACCATGCTACATATTTTTCAGTTGTCAATGGCCATTCAGACCATCCCCGATTGGAGAAACGAAAAGCAATATCGTCGCTTAGACGAAAGTTTTTAAGCAACAACTTTAATCGTGGTTCAATAGCACTACAATAAAGGAAGTTGGGCGATTTCCATCCCAGTATATGCTTGGCTCCTTCGGTTAGCATCCCTTTAAAGCCAAGTTCGTAAACCATTTGACCTATGTAGTCGCTATAAATAAGCTCTGTATTTCGGAATGTAGTGGGCTTAACGCCAAATAGACGTTCAATTTTTTCGGAATGTAAGCGTACTTGATTGAAAAATTCTTCCTTTTCTTTTAAAGCCGATAAACTATGAGAATACGTTTCGCCTAAAAGTTCGACACAACCTGTGTCAACTAATCGTTTAAAGCTTTCGAGAACGTCGGGAGCATACATTTCAAACTGGTCTAATGCTGTACCACTAATGGAATATGCTATTTTGAAACGCGTACCATATTCTTGTATTAATTCATACATCAATTGATTGGTAGGCAGATAGCATTTTTCAGCTACTTTTCGCATAATGCTCTGATTAGCAAAGTCGTCGAAATAATAATGATTGTTTCCAATGTCGAAAAAGCGATAACGGCGAAGCCTAAACGGCTGGTGTACCTGAAAATAAAAACAAATTGCTCTCATGGTTTCATTTAATTTTATGCATGAATTAATGATTGATATATTTCGATTAATTTTTTTGCACTATTGTCCCATTTTAAGTTGTCAACCTCCTCTCGTCCATATCGTTTAAACATTCGCGATATTCCCTGATAATGCGTAAGTGCATATATGGCATCGGCAAGGGCATCGATATCCCAAAAGTCTACTTTAATGGCATAGGTCAATATTTCGGACACACCGCTTTGTTTGGAGATGATAACTGGCACATTTGAGCGCATGGCTTCTAATGGCGATATGCCAAAGGGTTCAGATACCGAAGGCATAACATAAACATCGGTAATACTAAACAATCGATAAACATCTTCGCCTTTTAAAAAGCCGGCAAATTGAAATTTATGTCCCATACGATAATGGGCTACACGTCGTATCATACGGGGCAACATATCGCCACTGCCTGCCATAACAAAGCGAATATTGGGATCTTTGCGATAAATTTTATAGGCAGCTTCGACAAAATAATCGGGACCTTTTTGAAACGTAATGCGTCCTAAGAACGTAACCAATTTTTCGGGGAAACCTTTGTTTTGATTTATTTGTTCGATATCTACCATTTCTACAGCATTATGTACGGTAACCACTTTGTCGGCAGGTATTCCATAGCGTTCGATTACATATCTTCTTGTTAGATGGCTTACTGTTACAACTCTATCGGCAGCCTCCATTCCTTTGCGTTCGATGTCGTAAACGTACTGATTGATATTTTCGCCGCTACGGTCAAATTCGGTGGCATGTACATGTACCACCAGCGGTTTGCCCGATGTTTTTTTGGCTGTCATACCAGCAGGATACGTTAGCCAGTCGTGTGCATGAATAACGTCGTGAGCATGTTCCTTAGCTAAAACAGATGCAATAAGAGCGTAGCGACTTACTTCGGCATATAAGTTTTCGCCGTATTTACCAGAAAATTGGTATTTAGTGCGAAATACTTTTTCGTCAAAAAACGTATTGACAGAAGTTTGTTCGCTTATTAGCCGCATAAAATCTTCGGGAGTAACGTATGGAATAAGACTGCTACCTATTTCGTAGTATTTGATATAATTCCAGTATTCTTCGTAATTAAAATTACGTTCGCTTATTTCAACGTCACTTGCATTAACCAGGAAAGCCGATTTGTTATCTTCTCCGCCAAATAAACGAGGCACAACGAAAATAACATTAACGCGCTGCTTAGCCAAAGCTTTCACAATACCGTAGCATGCTGTTCCTAAACCTCCGGTAATATGTGGTGGAAATTCCCATCCAAACATTAGTACTTTCATAACGTGCTGTGGTTGTTTTGATGTTAATTATTGTTCTTTAAACTGGTCTATCATCATTTTAATGCGGAGCAATTCGGCCACACTCCAAGCTTGCGATACGGCTCCATTGGGGTAGTGCGGTGGATCGCCATCGTAAATCTCACTAATGGTACCAATTCCATGCACCACCATATCTTCTTCAAAACCTTGATACAAACGTTCGGCAAGCGACAAAGCCGATTTGCCGTGGATGCGAAACATTCCTTCGACAAAAGCTCCTAACAACCATGGCCAAACTGTCCCCTGATGATAAGCTAAGTCTCGCTCTGACTGGTTCCCGCTATAACGAGGCTTATAATTGGGGTCATTAGGCGAAAGAGTACGCAATCCTTTGGGTGTAAGCAGCTCTTTTTGAATAATTTCTAGAATATTGCGTTTAATTTGTGTATCTTGAATTGGACTGTAGGGCAGCGACGTAGCAAAAACCTGATTGGGACGCACACTCCAATCTTTTGATTCATAAGTTACTACATCGGCTAAATAACCTTTCGATGGGTCGTAAAAATATTCAACAAAGCTATTTCTAATAAGTTCAGGAATTTTTATCCAGTCTAACAAAAACTTACGATCGTTAGATATTTTTGCTAATGTAAGGCTAAACATGATAGCATTGTACCACAATGCGTTAATTTCAACAGCAAAACCGATACGAGGAGTAACTGGTTTGCCTTCTACAATGGCGTCCATCCATGTTAAAGCCATTCCAGGTACTCCTTGCCAGAGTAAGCCATTTTCGTGCATTTTAATATTAAAATCGGTACCATTGCGAAAAGCATACAAAATTTTCTTAATTACCTTGCCATATTCTTTCCATGCCCACTTATAGCAGCGAGCAAATTCGCAGTACTGCTGCAATGTCCAGAAAAACCACAAAGGGGCATCGACGCTGTTGTACACAGTATTATCGCCCGAGCCTGCATTGGGGAAAAATGGTCCTTTCATTCGCGAAATCATGGTATCGATAACCAACTTTATTTCTTCGAGTTTGTTCTGAGGAATAGTTAAACCGGGCAGTGCAATAAAGGTATCTCTGCCCCATGTTCCAAACCATGGAAATCCGGCAATAACTTCTATACGTTTTTTGTCTTTATATACAAAAAATTGCTGAGCTGCATTGATTAAACAAGCTTCGAAATTATCGCGTTTTATTCTTGATTGTATTTCTTTTTCAAATTGTCTGTTCAACGATCGTGTCTTGCATGGACCTGTTCCGGCTGAAAACACTACTATATCTCCTTTTTTGATTGGCATTTCGAAATAACCCGGTACAAAAAGGTCTTCCTGATAGTCGTAACCACGGTCCTTTTCTTCAAGATATTCGATATTGTAATACCAATCGGGTACATGAATGTATTCTACTTTTTTTGAAAACTGCATGTACAGGTATGGATAGCCGTTGTACAATCGAATTTTTATACCATTTTCTATTTCGATATATTTTCGGTTGACATTTAAATTAGCTTTACTAAGGCTGTGAATGTTTCTAAAAGCAAGGAAAGGCTTAAATCGGATTTTTGTAGGCGAGTGAGCATCGAGCAAAGTATAACGGATTAGTATTCGTTCTTCGTTGGTAACTAAAATAAGTTCTTTTTTTAAAACAACTCCACCTACACGATAAATAATACTCATATTGGGCTCTAGTTCGAAGTCGCGAATGTATTTATGTCCTTTCGGTTCGTATACATTGGGAAATTTATGAATAGCCAGATTAAACATCGCATTGTGTTGAATAATGGTTTCATCGAGCGAAGAAAGTAACATATGTGTACCGCCATCTAAATGCTCAATTGGACAGGCAAGCAATCCATGGTATTTGCGTGTGTTACAACCAATTAACGTGGTGTAGGCGTAAGAACCTGCTCTATTGGAACGTAATATTTCTCGTTTTAATGAATATTCAAGATTTATTAGCTGTGTTTTATCGAATTTAATATATCCCATACCAAAAAATTAAATTATGCAAATTTAATATTTTTTTGAAAAGTCGGTGTTAAAAAAGCTAAAAAAAAACACGTCTTATTATCAGGAGATTATTTCGCTGTATTTTCTAAATCTTTTAAAACATCATCTAACTTATCGTCGAAACGAAGATCCTGTACTTGCCAGTGATCTTTGGGTTTGTATAGAGTGAAAATAATTTTAATAGGCTGACGATCGAAAACCATCAGATAACCCAAATGTGCTAAAGTGTTGCCTGCACGTTTGTCGAGATATTTTTCGTATCGATAAAATGTTCCGATAATGGGTAGGGCTTTATCAAATTTGGCTTTCATGGTGTTGATAATTTCAGGGTTTTGTCCAAGATATTTATTGGTACGAAAAATATATTGAACACTTTGTTCTATACCTTTTGTTTTAAAGTAATAAAAAAACGAATCGGGTACGCTTTCGGGAGGAATTTGGGCTTTTACTTTTACGAAACACTGCATGAATATAAGTAATAATACTAATGTTCTCATAGTTTTATATTTTAATTCTTTAATTTGATGTATTTTTCAACGGCTTTGGTCATCCATGTTTGCAGATTTCCTTTTTCATCCGAATAAATTAAATATGCCTGCAAACCATTTTCGGTTATAAATCTTTTTCCTTTTTCTAAGCCCATAACCATAATAGCCGTCGCCATGGCATCGGCAAAGGTACACGACGAGTGCAAAATAGTAACGCTCAATAATCGATGAAACGTTGGTTTACCAGTTTTAGGATCGATGGTATGGGAATATTTGATACCATCTTTTTCAATAAATTTTCGGTAACTACCACTGGTTGCCAACGATATATTGGTGATGTGCAAAATAGTTTGTAATTCTCGATTTAATTCGTTGCTGTTTTCGATAGGCTTGTCTATACCAACTTTCCACAACTGTCCTTCCGGATTTTTTCCTTTTACCTTAACTTCGCCACCTACCTCAATCATATAATTGTGAATATTTTTCGATTCGAGAAACATGCTTAATTTATCAACCGTAAATCCCTGTGCTATTCCGTTTACATCGAGCTGAACATTTGAGTGTGCTTTCCATATTTTGTTTTGTTTAATTTGAATTTTATCCATACCAACAAATTGCAGTAAAGAATCGACTTTCGATGTTGGCAAAGAAACATTTTCAGGCAAAAATCCCCAGTAACGAACAAGCGGAGCAACGGTAATATCGAAAGCTCCATCGGTAAGTTGATAAATTTTGTACGACTCACGAAATATTTCTGTAAAAAAACGATCCAGTACTACTGTTGTATCGTTACGATTAACACGCGATATGACCGAATTGCTATCATAAACTGAAAGTGAAGTGTTTATTTGGTTCAAAACATGGTAAAATTCGCTAACCGGAATGGTATCATTAGTTACTTGGTATTTAATATGAAATGTTCCTCCCTGAGCAAAACCTTTAACAAACACATATTTATTGGGTTTTTTGCATGCTAATAAAGCAATGATTAAAAAAAGATTCAGAAAAGAAAATATACAATTATTCATTTTTCAATTCTATAATAGTTATTACTTTATTTAATAATTCGTTTGCTTCCGAAGCGGTAGGTGCTTCGATATAAAGTCGTACAATGGGCTCAGTGTTAGAAGGTCGGCAATGCAGCCACGATTGCTCAAAATCGACTCGAATTCCATCTATCTCGTTAATAGATAATGCGTTAAGGTTTTGTTTTAACTTCTCTTTAATTACATTGAAACTAATGTCTGGTTGAAGGTGTATTTTGTGTTTTATCATTTCATATTTAGGATAGCGTTTTTTTAGCTCTGTCATAGTTATATTAAGCTGACTTAAATAGGACAAAAATAAAGCAACTCCTACGAGTGCATCTCTACCGTAATGCAATTCGGGCAGAATAATACCTCCATTGCCCTCTCCACCAATAACCGCATTTTTTTCTTTCATCATGGCAACCACATTTACCTCACCCACTGCCGACTGAAAACAATAGCCTTCGTGCCACTTAGCCACGTCCATCAATGCTCTTGACGAACTTAAGTTCGATACAGCAACACCGCCTGGTTTATGTTGAAGGATGTAATCAGCTATGGTTACTAGTGTATATTCTTCGCCAAACATAGTTCCGTCTTCACAAATAAACGCCAATCGATCTACATCCGGATCGACAACAATGCCCAAATCGGCTTTTTGATTAACAACAGATTGCTTTATTTCGGTTAGATGCTCATCCAGCGGCTCCGGATTATGATTAAAATTACCATCGGCTATTGCATTGATGGTAACGACATTGTGTACACCTAGCGCTTTTAAAATAGCCGGTATAGCAATAGAACCAACAGAATTGATTCCATCTACCACTACTTTAAAATTTTTCTTTTCGATAAGATCTTTTTTAACGAGTGGCAAATCCAGTATTTTTTGAATGTGAAAATGGAGGTAATCTTTTTGTTTTATAGTTCCTAAATTTTCGACATTCGCATAGAAAAAGTTTTTTTGCAGACTTAAGTCTAAGATTTTTTTTCCATCATTTTCGGAGACAAATTCGCCTTTGTCGTTCAGAAGTTTTAGAGCGTTCCACTCTTTGGGATTGTGACTTGCTGTGATAATAATACCACCCTGAGCTTTTTCGGCTACAACAGCCATTTCAGTAGTAGGTGTTGATGCGAGCCCTATATCAACAATATGAATTCCACTGGCTATTAGCGTATTAACTACTAAACCATGAATCATGTTGCCCGAAATACGAGCATCACGACCCACTACCACGGTTATATTATTGTTCTGTATATGGTTAAGCTTAATCCATTCGGCATATCCCGATGTAAATAATACCACATCGAGTGGGGTTAAACTTTCGTTTACTTGTCCACCAATAGTTCCACGAATGCCCGATATAGATTTTATAAGTGTCATATTACTTAATGCTTTCTGGTGTCAATGGTTTGCGTTTTCTTAAATAAATCACATCGCCGGGTTTTACCTCCTCATCCGACATAAGATTATTTCTAAACCGAAGTTTTTTAAGTTTTACAGCATAGTATTGCGAAATAAAATATAAAGTCTCGCCCTGTTTGACTATGTGCTTATCTTTTCCTGCTTCAGCTTTGTTTCGTTTGGGTTGAATATACAATACCTGTCCTTCGCGCAATGTACTGTCTTTGGTTAGATCGTTGTATTTATAGAGTTCTTTTTCCCACATGTTGAATTCTTTGGCAATAGCTTGAAAGGTATCGCCTTTTTTGACAATGATATATTTTACATCATTGTTGGTTTTAACTTCGTGCGTAGAAAGTTGAATAGTCCAATCTTCGCTGGCTGTTTTTCCTTTTGAATTTGTGGTGATAGTTGTTGTGGAAGCTAATCGAACACTCTCATCGTATTTATAAAGTTGGTTGTCTTCAATAATGGTAATAAGCAATTTTGCATATTGTGGGTTCGTAGCATATCCGGCATCCTTTAACCCCTGAGCCCAGCCTTTGTAGTCGCGGCTATCGAGCAGAAAAAGCGAAGCATAACGTTTTGTGTTGAGCAAATAACTTGAATGATCGTCGTAACTTTCGGCAACGGTTTTGTATTTACGAAAACAATCATTGGGATTATCATCGTCTTTGTAAACACGTTCGCCTGTCCAGTTGCTTCCACATTTGATACCAAAATGATTATTAGCTTCAATGGCAAGCCAGCTGTTGCCATCGTCAGACTCCAAACAGGCTTGTGCTAGTGTAATACTGGCCGGTATTCCGGTTTTTCGCATTTTTTCAATAGCTATATCTTTGTATTTTTCGATGTATTCGGTCCGACTTATTCGCTTATTTTGAGCTAGTGAATAATAAGCAAAAACAATTAATAAGGAAAGACCCAGTACTTTCATGCTTTTTTTGACAAATTTACACGAAAAGTTTCAAAATTGCATAGCCCATTTTGAAATTGTGTGGTGACATTAATTCCTACGGAAGTTACTCAGCAATTTTTTATGAGAACATTATTCTATCATGGTATAACTTATTTATAATCAATCTTTTAAAAAGATAATAAAAAAAACGTTACAAATCTCAGAAAAACTAAAAAGCAATACTAGTGTAAATTTTACACTGTATTCCTTAAAGAATCATTTAAAAAAATCTTATTAATGTCCGATATGTTCTTTATATTGTTCTGGACTTAGCAATGCGTCGTATTCTGCTGGGTTAGTTATTTCGATTTTTATCATCCAGCCGTCGCCATAAGGATCTTTATTAATTAAATCGGGCTGTGCATCGAGTTTATCATTTTTTTCAATAATGGTTCCCGAAACAGGCATATAGGCATCCGAAACTGTTTTAACAGCTTCAATTGTTCCAAATGTTTCGCCTTTGGAGAGAGTTTCGCCAACGGTTTCAATTTCAACAAATACTACATCTCCTAATTCGCTTTGAGCGTAATCGGTAACGCCTACATAAGCAATATTTCCTTCTTTGCGAATCCATTCATGGTCTTCGGTATACTTCAAATTAGTTGGAATATTCATGGTATTTTCTTTTAAAGTTATACTGCAAAATTAGTCTTTTATCTTTTCAAAAAAATATGTTTTTTGTCAATGATTGAAAAAAAAATTAACAAAAAAGGCTGCCATTTTTAGACAGCCTCTTTATTATTTGTGTTAATAAATATTAGTAAATACCCTGATCGAGCATAGCCTGAGCTACTTTCATAAATCCTGCAATGTTAGCTCCTTTTACATAGTTAACATAACCATCGCTTTCGGTACCGTATTTTACACATTGATGGTGAATATTGATCATAATTTCGTGCAAACGACGATCAACTTCTTCGCGGCTCCAGCTGAGTTTCATTGAGTTTTGGCTCATTTCTAATCCGCTTGTAGCAACACCTCCAGCGTTAGCAGCTTTACCAGGAGCAAACAACAGTTTATTTTTCTGGAAAATTTCTATAGCTTCGGGTGTACAGGGCATATTGGCGCCTTCGCAAACGCAAATACAACCGTTGTTTACTAAGTTTTGAGCGTCTTTTTCGTCGAGTTCATTTTGTGTAGCGCACGGTAGTGCTATGTCGCATTTTACTTCCCACGGACGACGACCTTCGTAAAATTCAGCTCCTTTAAATTCATAGGCATAGGGTTTTACGATATCATTGTTCGAAGCACGGAGTTCGAGCATGTATTCAATTTTTTCACCACTGATACCATCTTTGTCGTAAATATATCCGTCGGGACCAGAAATAGTAACTACTTTAGCACCTAGCTCAGTTGCTTTAAGGGCAGCTCCCCATGCAACATTACCAAAACCAGAGATGGCTACGGTTTTGCCTTTAAAGTCCATTCCGCGGGTTTTCAGCATTTCTTGTGCAAAATAAACACAACCATAACCTGTTGCTTCGGGACGGATGAGCGAACCACCCCAATTTAACCCTTTTCCGGTCAATACTCCGGTATTTTCGCCGGCTAATTTTTTGTACATACCGTATAAATAACCGATCTCTCTACCGCCAACACCGATATCGCCAGCAGGGACATCCGTTTCGGGTCCGATAATTTTCCAGAGTTCGAGCATAAAACTTTGACAGAAACGCATAATTTCGGCATTCGATTTGCCTTTTGGATCGAAGTCACTGCCCCCTTTGGCACCGCCCATAGGCAATGTGGTAAGCGAATTTTTAAAAATTTGCTCAAAACCTAAGAATTTTAAGATGCTAAGGTTTACCGAAGGGTGAAACCGCAAACCGCCTTTGTAAGGACCAAGGGCATTGTTGAATTGTACACGGTAACCAATGTTGACGTGTATTTCTCCCTTATCGTCAACCCAGGGTACTTTAAAAGTTAAAATGCGGTCGGGTTCTACCAAACGTTCAATAATTTTTGCTTGTTCGAACTGTGGATTCTGGTTGTAAACTTCTTCGATTGATTCCAGAACCTCACGTACAGCCTGTAAATACTCAACCTCGCCAGGGTGTTTTTTTTCGAGGTTGCTCATTATTTTTTCTACATTCATTGTACAAAAAGTTTTTGATTTGTTGTGCAAAACTATGCGTATTTCTTATACAAAAAAATGAAAGGTGTCATTAAAAAAAACAATGATTCATCAATGTTGATGTTAACATATTGAATATCAAGTATTAGTAAAACTTAAGAATTCTAAATACTTGTTTTACAACAATATGATTTTTATCAATTAAATTTTATAAAAAAGTCAATACTTTTGTTTTTTAAGAAAACCAAGCAATGGAAACAGATATTAGTAAAGCTTTAGTTGAACGAACAAAGGAACTCACCTGTTTGTACGAAGCAAATGAATACATGAGCGATTTAAGCAGTCCTTTAGAAGCAGTAATGAGTAAACTGTGTAGGAGTATAGAAAAAAGCATGCAATACAACGATATAAGCTGTTGCGAAATTGTTGTAAATCAATCATCATATTCTTACACTTCCATTAAGAGAACAGAATTAAAATTATCGGGCAAGTATATTTACGAAGGCACGATTGTTCAAATCAATGTTTATTATACTAAACCAATTCGTAAAGAACATGGCACTATTTTTCTTCCCGAAGAACAGCAATTATTGAATACCTTAGCTCAAAAAATAACTCATTATATTAACTACAGAAATTTACGAGAAACTTATGAGCGAACTAATATTACTACCAAAAGCATTCAGCCCGATGATAGATTAACTTACTGGCTAAAAAGCTTAACATTAAACGATACCGAAATAGAAACTTTACTAAAAAACGTTATTTATTTTAAAAAAAACGAAACCATTTGCAAGCAATTTACCATATCTAATTATTTGATGCTTCTAACCGAGGGTTATATCAAATTATCGCTCGAGCACTACATAGAACACCAATTTATTTTTAAGATTTTAAAACCTTTTGATTTTATAGGGCTTTCGTGTTTATACGATGTACAGCATTATCCGTTTACGGCAGTTTCGTTAACACCTTCAAAAGTATATCTTGTTGAAAAAGATATTTTCAAAAATATTATTTATCATAATCCACGTTTTAGTGAAAAAATACTGACTATGTACACCAAAAACTTTTCTTTTCTATTAACACGCTTAAACAGTATAGCCAATAAGCAAGCATTAGGACGGTTGTGCGATGCACTTTTGTACCTGTCGGATACGGTTTTTGAATCGTCAAATATCGAAAGTTTTATTTCTCGTAAAGATTTAGCTGACCTTTGTGGACTAAGCACCGAAAACACTGTCAGGTTGCTTAGCGACTTAAAAAATAATCAAATAGTAGCCTTGAACCGAAATGAGATTCAAATATTAAACAAACAAAAAATTGTTACACTAAGTCAACACGGGTAATAACAATCGCTTCTATAAACAATAGCTTTCAGCATTAAATTGATAGGGATGAGATGGCTCCGCTTGCAAGAGGTAGTGTTATTTTGCAAAAATAACGTTTTTTTAGCAAGAAAAAAGAAAAAGTTGAGCAGGTGTATTAAAAACTTTGTTGAATAAGAATGGCAATAATAAAAAATAATGAGTATTGATTTTATATGTTTAATGTCTAACCACTAATGAATTTTAAACCAGGAATTCTAAATATAACGAAAGATTTGAGCATTGTACCGCAACAACACAAAACCTTATACTCTGTTAACATCTGTGAGAATCTTTTTCATAAATTTGTCCGTTATTAAATTGGAATACTTTAAGTGTATTTACCAGATTGTAATGCTTACAGAATTCTTCAATCTCTTCCCATGTAATAAATCCCCAATTATTGAGATAACAATCATTGATTCCACAATTAGATAATAATTTTTTTAATTTTGTAATGTAAACATTTTCGACATTTTTAACATTATCCGGGACTATTGCAACAAAATATGTATTACAATCATAATCCTTAAGCTTTTTTACTGCTTCCAAAACCACAGGGTTATCCCCAATATTCATTGCTTTTGTTGACCAATTAAAAACTTTTATATATTCCTTCTTAAATTTCTCAAAACCGTGTTTTTTTAATCCTTCAACTAATCGGACTTTGCGGATAAGTTGAACAAATAGATTACCATGTTCATCTTCTTTTTTATTATTTATAATATCTTCTAACTCTGATACCTGTTCCTTAATACACCAAGACTTCTGACAAGTTTTTACCTTTGCCTCAAAAAAAACAGTTTCTCTTTTCCCATTATTTTCTATAAGTAATAAGAAATCGGAATCTCCGAAATCAGAAAAAGATTGTTCAATTAAAATCTTTGCATCTGATATTATATTAAATAGTTTACCGCTCGAATTATATGGGAAATGAATCATTTTTAAAAATTCATTAAGAAGACTTAAATTTTCACTTGAATTTCGATTTAAATTTATATTTAGATTAAGATTTAAATTAGGATTTAGATTTTGATTTAGATTTAGATTTTGATTTATATTTAGGTTTTGATTCTGACTAAAATAGTATAACTCGTAGAGAAACGTGTTAATAACCCCTCTTTCTGAGTATCCTAAGATTTCCATTTTTTAATCCTCCATATTTTAATTTTAATTATATAACGGTTTTTACAAAGGTATAAAAAATAATTTGAATTTATACACTTTTGTGTTAATTTTTAAAAAGTTTAATGTTATGCCATTATACAACGATTATAGAATATTTTAGTCAACTGCTTATCATAAAATAATAGCTATGCAAGATTACAACATTTAAAGAATAAAAACTTCGACAAATTTGCCAATAAAGATGTTTCAGCTTTTTAAATACTAAATACGACTTTTGCATAACAAATTACTGATTGATAGGGGGAGATAGCTTCGGTAGGCACCCCAATTTGCCCCGACAGGTAGAAAAGGAGAAAGCTTCGTCGTTTTGCCACTTCGTGTCAAAACCCTCACAAAGACGTTTTGAACCGAACGATTGCTTCGGTTGCTACATTCCTTTGCAATGACGGAGAAGGTACGTGTTATGTATATACCCAAAACTGGCAGCACGTACGATGAGTTTTCTCAAAAATATTCAATGTATAATAAAAATAAAAAAGCAGTCCGTTTTTCAAGACTGCTTTATATTATTTTGACACCCAAATAACAACTATAATCTATGATCGTATAGTAAGCTCATTCATAATATGATACGAGCCGGCAAATTTTTCGATAACCCACAAAACATAACGTATATCAACATTAATGGTTCGTTGCAATTCTTTGCTGTATATAAAATTACTACATAACCAATCCCAGTTTCCGTCGAAAGCAATACCAATAAGCTCGCCATTGGCATTCATAATAGGACTACCGGAATTACCACCCGTAATATCGTTGTCGGAAATAAAAGCTACGGGGAGCTTACCTGTTTCATCGGCATAACGTCCAAAATCTTTCTTGTTGTACAACTCAATCAAACGAGGATGCACTTTAAATTCAGGATTAGAATCGTCCCATTTTTCTATAACACCATCTAAATATGTAATATAGTTGTAGTAAACAGCATCTCTGGGTTTATATGGTTGTATTGTACCGTATGTCAAACGGAATGTACTATTGGCATCGGGATAAAATGCTTTGTTGGGCTCATATTCGCGAATAGCTTCGAAATATTTGCGATCGAGAACCTGGAATTTAGCATTGGCTTGCTGATAAGCAGGTATGAGCTTAAACTGATATTCGCCCAGTAACGATTTTTGCAATAATACCAAAGGATCGTTTTGTAAAACATCTATGGACGGATTATCTAAAAATTTTTGCATGCGTTGCTTGTCGGTAAAAATACTTTTTGTGTAAATGGTATTTAGCAAATTATCGACTTTTTCTTCGCTTGTTTTGCCTTTGTACTTTTTAGGGAAATCGTTTGTAAAGAACGATAATTGCTGATCTTTGGGAATATCGTTTAAATATGCCAGAAGCATAGCTTTAAAACATTCACGATCAATTTGAGGATAATATTCTTTGAACATGGTTTCGGATTTCTTTTTGAGCTGCTTTATGGTTTCTTCGAGTTGTTTTTCGTTTTCTTTTTTGTTTTTGAGTAGTGGTTCTAATGCCAAAAATTCTTGTATGGACATTATTTGAGAGCTTCCTTGCAAAATTCCAAATGAGAAATAAATTAAGTGCCGAATAGGATCAGCAAGTGCTTTATATGTTTCGTTGTAATCCTGAATTATATTTCCGTACTTATCTTTTCTACCAGCATCGATCCATGCTTGTAACTGTGTGTCGTATTGACGACGTTTATCGATGGCATCGGTTTTGGCAAGGGTAAGTACTTCGCCTTGCCACAATTTATAACCATTTGCCAAAGCGGCATAGTCGCTAGCCAGTGCTAATTGTATCTCTTTCGAAGTATCCATGTACTTTTTCCAAATATTGAGTTTTATACCCACTAATTTGATCAACGTAGGATTGTAAACATCGCGTTTGTATTCCATTCCAGCAGCTGTTAGGTAGCGTTCTGTTTGTCCGGGATAACCCATTATAAAGGTAAAATCGTTGGGTTTAACACCTTTAATAGAAATAGGCAAATGATACAATGGCTTATAGGGCACATTGTCTTTGCTGTATGTAGCTGGTTTTCCGTCGGGTGCTGTATATACACGAAAGACTGCAAAATCGCCGGTATGGCGTGGCCACATCCAGTTGTCGGTATCACCACCAAATTTGCCTATCGAAGAAGGCGGAACACCTACCAGACGCACATCTTTGAAAATTTCGTACACAAACAAATAATACTCATTACCGGCAAAAACACCTTTTACTTTTGCGTGGTAATGAGTACCTTCCTTAGCTTCTTTCTCAATTTCTTCAATGGCTTTGCGAATAAGCTTACGGCGTTCTTCTTCTTTCGTATCGTTTTTTATGTTTTGAAACACTCTGGCTGTAACATCTTCTATACGTACAATTCTAGAAACGCATAAACCTTCGGCAGGCAATTCTTCAGAAAGATTTTTTGCCCAAAAGCCATTAGCTAAATAATCGTGTTCGAGTGTTGATAATTTTGCCACTGCATCGTAAGCACAGTGATGATTAGTAAAAATAAGACCTTGACCGCTAACAATTTCACCGGTACAAAAGCCTATATATTCGCCATTATTTTCGTTCATCAATTGTAAAATAGCATCTTTAATGGACGAATGATTAATGCTGTATATTTCTTCGGGTGTAAGCTTGCAACCCAATCGTTGCATATCAGCATAATTGAGTTTAGCTATAAGATTGGGAAGCCACATCCCTTCGTCGGCTCTTGAAAGTTGAGCTGAAACGAACATAAATAATCCAACAACAAAAAATTTTAAATATTTCATAAGATTTTTGAATTTTTAGTTTGCCCAAATTTATGAACTTTTTGTCTGATTTTCTAAAACGAATGAGATTAAAAAAAGTTACATATTTTTGTTTTCTTCTAAAACTCTTACGAAATGTTCGCGGGCATACAAAGTAAATTTATACGAATGTTGGGCTGTTTTTAGTACCAAGACATTGGGAATCAATGCATAACTTGATTTTTTAATGATTTCAATTATGTCGTTGATGGGAATTTCAATCTTATAAAGTCTAGATTTTTTGTTTGATGCAACGAACACAACTTTGTCGGGTGTAATTTTCAATTTGCCGTCAATAGTGTTATTTGACGATTCGTAATATGTAGCTGCAACAGCAAGTAAGTATTTTCTGCTTCGGGATTTCATAAAAAATGATGCTTTATTACAAAGATAATGTTTTTTTTACAATTTTAGCAAAATGAAGTCTTTAATTCCTAAATTCTAGAATCAGTTTGCTGTATTAAAACGAATAATCTGACGTATAATATTTTGACAAACTGGACAAAACTCAGGCTTTTGAAAGTCGCGCATAATGCAACTTACATAAGGACGATAAATGCCTTTGCTTTTATAGCCAGCTCCTTCAAAAACACCTATTTTGTTTTCGTAGCCTTTGACTGGTGTTGGGACCGGTGTCGTTTTATCGAGCATATGTTTCCATTTTTTATTGAAATCGACTAATGTTGTTATATTAGCTTCCCATGGTTCTACAAGGAGATTGTAAAAATTTTCGTTGAATTCGTCGGCATTTTCATACTCGTCGCCCAAACCAGCAAAAGCATGACCAAATTCGTGTATAAATACATAATTTGCAAAAAGATTGTCTGATATAGCAATGCTGTAAAAATTATATATACCTCCTCCACCATACGTTTTAGTATTGACTAATACAATAATCTGGTCGTATGGAACATTATTCAGTATTTGTCCTAATATGTTATAATCGTAAATCGATAGATAGCGATCTGTTGCAAAAGTATAAAACCGACTTTCTACGGCAGTTTTTTTCCATACATTCCGATGAGGTATGTCGGTGCCTTCTTCTTGTGATGGTGACTGGACAAAATAAACATTGAAGTAACTTTTCATTTCTTTGAATGGCTCTTTTTCGAACAAAGCTTCGGTTAATCGCGTTGCATCGTTAACAAATTTATTCATTTGGTTGGCAGTATATCCTTCGGCAACAATAGCTATGTCTATTTTTTCGGAATAATTTCCTTGTTTTATATACTTTACAATGGGCAATTTATTGGGACTTTCTTTAATAATATCGGGCTGATTGGGACGAACATAAAACGATATGCGTTCGTTGTACTTCAAATTTTTATCTCGCTCGTAAAATACAACTCTAATTGTTTTTTTGGGAAAAGGGATATTGATAAATTGCAAAAAAGTTCGATATGTATCTTTTGCTTCGGGAGTTAATTGCCACTCCTGAAATAATGTGCAAAAGCCGCTTGCATATATTAGCTTTTTTTCGGTCGAATCGAATACCTCTACACGATAGTGTCCGTAAAAGAACGTATCGACTAAATTTTTCCGATTACCGCTCCATATAGGTTCTTTGTATAATTTAGAGATGGAAAAAATAGTTTGTTTAGCATTGCCAGTTAAATAATATTCGATGCGTAAACGTTCGTCGGTAAAGTAATCGAAATAATTCAGAGCAAAAACAGACAATACACACAATATATGTATCAGTAGAATGAAGTATTTTTTCATACAATTTTGAACTTGATACAAAACTATGAAATTTTGAACAGAAATGATAAAAAATATCGAATTAACTTGTATTTTTGCATAAATTCACTTTTTATGAAAAAAATTCTACTCTTTTTAATAGTTGGTACATTTATTAGAGCTAATGCACAAGAATGGAATCATCGAACGTTCGATGAAAAAAAACAGCAGGAAATTCTTATTGGCAAATGCAATAAGCAAGCTTTTATGCAAGAGCCTTTTAATCAGTGGTTTGTTCCCGAATACGAACAATATCGACCCAACAACGAGATGCTAATACAAGCTAAAAAGTACATCAATGAACAACTTAAAATAGTAGCTATTTTTGGTTCGTGGTGCAGCGATTCACAAGAACAACTTCCTCGATTTATGAAAGTTATGGATTATATGGGTTATACTCCCGACATGCTCGAACTTATTGCCGTTGATGGCAATAAAAACTGCGAAATGATGGATATAAGCCAGTATAAAATAGAAAAAGTACCTACATTTATATTTTACAAAAAAGGCAAAGAAATTGGACGCATTGTTGAAACACCGTCCGAAACGTTTGAAAGAGACATGATAAAATTTTTTAAAAAATAGCAACATTATGAATACAATGAATGAAAAATCAGCAACTTCCATTGTCTTTAGTATTCTTGCCTTAATAGTGGCAATTATTGCTTTATTACTGTCGTTTCTACCTTTTATTGGAATTATCTCTCTTATTTTAGGGGGTATAGCTATTATCTTTTCTATTTTGGCCTATTTTTTTGCAACACCTCACCAAAGCAAAAATTTAATACTTGCAGCATTTATTGTGGCATTGTTTAGCATCATCTTTTCGTACTGGCAATATCAGGATATTAAAAACAAAGCTCAAAAAACCATTCAAAAAATAACCGACGATTTCGAAGAAATTCAACAATTAGAATCATTAGACAGCTTAAACAGCAATACCGACGAAATGAGATCTCGATTAGACAGTTTATAATTATGAAAAAGCAGATAATTTTTTTTTGCTTGATAAGTTTAATATGGTCGTGTTCTCAAAGTCCATATCTAAAAATAGAACAAACTTCGGCCGACGGAAAGCTGTTGTTTACCTGTTTAATAGACACTATCGGCGGAAAATCCGACACATTAGAAAAAACCGAATATTATTCTAACGGACAAATTCGTGTAAAAGGGACATTTAAAAATAACCTTCGCGATGGCGAATGGACTTACTTTTTCGAAAACGGCAATATCTGGAGTAAAGGTACATTTAAGCAAGGTAAAAGCGATGGAATCTTTACCATATATAACAAAGATGGAAGCTTGTTTATGAAATCATCGTATAAAATGGGAAAGCCTCACGGTAAATGGCAATTTTACGAAAACAATCAGCTTAAACGCGAAATTTATTTTTCCAACGACTCTATAATTAAAGAAATCAATTATTAAGCGTACATGATTTTATCGTTGTTAAGGGTTTGGGCTTGTCTTGTTTTTGTTTGTTTAGCATGGAGTAGTAGCAATAATCAAAGTTCAACAAAATTATTCTGGAAAGAACTTTTGCCAGGACTCTATTACACCGAAGTTCATATACCATACAATATTCATATTTCCGACCGTAAGCTAACTATACTAAAAATCAACTCTCAGTATTTCGAAAGTAATATTTATGCTTCGCTGGCAATAGATAGCGTCAAACGGACCATTAGCCAGTGGGCAAGCCATTTTAACTTAAATGTTGCCTTCAATGCCGGGATGTACCATCTTACAGACACATATCAATCGGTAGGCTATTTAAAGTCAAATGATAGTGTAATTCAACCAGTGTGGAAAGATAATTTTTACGTTTTAGCGTTATTCCAGCCTTCGTGTAATTCTGTAATACCATTTGAAATGATAGATATGACTTCCGAATTGTACGACAGTCTTTTATGTTGTTATTCATCGGCTGTTCAATCAATCCGAATGATTGATAGTAACGGTAAGCAAATATTTTGGAAGCCAAAACGCTTGATATACAGTAGCATGATAGTACTTGGCGAAGATGTGGAGCACAATGCCATTGTAGCTTTTACACGTACGCCCCTTTCTGCCAATCAAATGAGCCATTTGCTCATACATTTGCCATTAAATATTCGCACAACCATGTACTTAGAAGGCGGTCCCGAAGCTTGTTTATACGTTCGCACCGATGATACTTTAATACTTAAAAACGGAAGCTGGGTTTCGCATACTTTTCCTACCGATACCAATACCCGGTATTGGAACTTGCCTCACATCATTGGATTTAAATATCGCAACAATGCTAACATCATGCGTTGACTTTAAGACTTCTTAGCATAAAATTCGTTAATACTGGCAATAACATATTCCTGTTGTTCGTTGGTTAATGTTTGAAACAACGGTAAGCTCAAGCATTTTTCGTAATATGCTTCGGCTTTCGGAAAATCGCCCATTTTCCAACCCAATTGACGATAATACGGAAAAGTATGTACCGGAATGTAATGTACCTGACAAAAAATATTTTTAGTACGCAGAAAATCGTATAATTGCTTACGATAATCTGTTTGTATTATAAATAAATGATATGCATGACGAATGTTGTTATGAGTATAAGGCAACTGTATATGGTCGATATTGGACAATGCACGAAAATAAGTATGAGCTAATTCAATCCTACGTTGCAAATTTTTAGATGCTCTTTTCAGCTGACTTAGGCCTAATGCAGCCTGTATATCGGTAAGTCTATAATTATAACCCAGCTGTAGCATTTCATAATACCAACCACCATCGTTTTTGTCGAGCATCGATGTATCGCGTGTAATTCCGTGTGTTCTAAGTAATTTAATTTTTCGATAAATTTCTTCATTATTGGTTGTAATCATTCCGCCTTCGCCAGTGGCAATATGTTTAACCGGGTGAAACGAAAAAATAGCCGCATCGGCATAAACACCATTTCCGCATTGCTGCCAAACATTTTGCGAATCGAGAAATGCTCCACCGGGGGCATGGCAAGCATCTTCAAGAATCCACAAACCATATTTATCGGCTATGGTTCTCAATTCTTCTGTATGGACAGGATAACCTGCTAAATCAATGGGAATGATACCTGAATAATCTTTACCATTCGATTTTTTTAAAATATCGTCCACTATGTTTAAATCGATTGTGTAAGTTTTTGGATCGATATCGGCAAAAACCACTTCGCCACCAGCATAAAGCACACAATTGGCACTGGCTGCAAAGGTTATAGGGCTCGTAATTACTTTTTTACCACGGTTTAAACCTAAAGATAATACCGATAAATGTAAAGCAGCAGTACCATTAGCAACAGCTACCGCAAATCTACTACCAATATATGCGGCAAATTCTTGTTCAAATTTTTCAATGGTAGGTCCTTGAGTCAAAAAGTCCGACCTCAGAACTTCAACAACCGAATGTATGTCTTCTTCGGTAATTTCCTGACGACCGTATGGTATAGGTTTCATCATTCTATTGAAAATGCAGGATCAACATGTTGTTTAATTAAGATACGCAATTCTTCTACTGATAGCCATTGTGTATTTGTACCACTATTGTATTTAAACCCTCTTTCAACGAGTTTTCCACGATGATGTTGAATAAAGGCCTGCAATTCTTTTTCAGGCAAAACCGGTAATATTACAAAATGACTACCACAATCAATGGTACTAAAACTGTCGTGTTCGGTAATCATTTCTTCGTGAATTTTTTCTCCGGGGCGAATTCCTACAATACGTTTTTCTGCATTGGGTGCAATAGCTTCGGCTAAATCAAGAATACGATAAGAAGGTATTTTAGGGACAAATATTTCGCTTCCGATAGATTGTTCAATGGCAAATAGAACCAAATCGACACCTTCTTCGAGAGTAATGTTAAAGCGAGTCATATCGGGGTGAGTAATAGGCAAATAGCCTTTTTTTCGATGTTCGATAAAAAACGGAATAACAGAACCACGACTACCCATAACATTTCCATAACGAACAACCGAAAAGCGTATATCTCGTTTGCCTTTTATATTATTTGCAGAAATAAATAGTTTATCGCTACATAATTTTGTAGCACCATATAAGTTTATTGGCGATGCGGCTTTGTCGGTCGAAAGTGCTACTACTTGCTTTACTCCCATATCGAGGGCAGCATTGATAACATTTTCGGCTCCGATTATGTTGGTTTTTATAAATTCCATGGGGTTGTATTCGGCAGCAGGCACTTGTTTTAAAGCAGCTGCATGTACTATAATTTCTATCCCTTCGCAGGCACGTTTAAAGCGTTCGGCATCGCGTATATCGCCTATAAAAAAGCGTATTCCGTCGTATTTCGATTTTGGAAATTGTTGAGACATTTCGAATTGTTTTAACTCATCACGAGAAAAAACAACCAACCGCTTAATGTGTGGCCAGCGTTTTAAAACAGTTTCGACAAATTTTTTTCCAAAAGATCCGGTACCTCCTGTAATTAAAACAGTTCTTTCGTTTAGATCAAGGCTAGATGAGGGTTTCATAATTAGTTAATTATTTTGAAATCGTTTAAAAGCATCGATAAAAGAATTGGGAGTAGCATTGTATATTTCGATCTTTTTTTTCTGTGCATAAGTTTCAATGTCCCAATAACCTTTAAATGCATGTACAAATTTAATAAGAACTTCGTGCAGTTTTCGTATCCCTTTAAGTTTGTTCATAGGTAAGGGTTTTGATGTATTTTCGTCGTAAAAATGTTTCTGATTAATCAATACCAGATTTTCTTCATTGACGCTAATTTCTTTGAGCCACGAGTGGTCGGCACCCCAAATGTAAATAGTTGTATAGCCTTTTTTTATGGCAAGCATCAACGACGGAATAAGTACATTATGCGGACGTGGCATTCCCCACTGAAGATTATACATGAAGTGGCAAAACCACCGAAACCCTTCAATTGGTGTAGGATTGTAATATTTTATTTGGATATATTGATTTTTGATCAATGGTTCTTGCCAATGTTTGTATTTTTTGGCATCAAAAGGAATGAAAACTGTTAGTTTCCACGATGTTTTGTTTGCTATGTTTTCGTACAACTCTTTGCTCAATTCGGGATATGGAGGTCTGGCATAAGGCAACCATAATTCTGGTGCAGAAATAACATGATAACGTGGCTTTAATCGCTCGAAATATGATGTATTTGGAAAGAAATTGACGCAAATAAGATCCTTATTTTCCAGAAAAAGTGGATTGTTTTGTATAGATTGATTGAGTGAAGGACCATTAGCTAATATCAAACAAGGTGTATGCTGTCTTTCGGTTTTAATATTGTGAACCCATCGCGTCAGAAAAATAACTCTGAGCAGCGAAACAAAGGTTTGAATGGTTTTTTCTACAAAATCACGCAAATATTCCAGCATATTGATTTAATTTTTCCAATGTTGGCTCAATAGCTACCATCTGATAAATATAATTTTTTAACTCGCTTAAATGAACGTTGTCTTGTTTCATAGTATCGCGATGTCGAACAGTAACAATGTCTTGCTCCAACGTAACCTGATCGATGGTTACACACAACGGTGTACCGATGGCATCCTGACGACGATAACGACGACCAATGGTGTCTTTTTCGTCGTATTGACAATAAAAATAAGGTTGAAGCATTTTCATTATTTCACTTGCTTTTTCGGGCATACCATCACGCTTTACCAAAGGTAATATAGCAACCTTTATGGGAGCAAGTATGTAAGGTATTCGTAACACGATGCGTTGTGTACCGTCGTTGAGCTTTTCTTCGTTGTATGCATACGAAAGTACAGCCAAAAACATACGATCGAGACCAATAGATGTTTCGATAACATAAGGGACATAGCTTTCATTGTTTTCGGCATCGAAATATTGAAGCTTTTTGCCACTATATTGCTGATGTGCCGAAAGATCAAAGTCCGTTCGTGAGTGAATACCCTCGAGCTCTTTAAATCCGAATGGAAATCGGAACTCAATATCGGTAGCCGCATTAGCATAATGGGCAAGTTTTTCGTGATCGTGATAACGGTAATATTCGTCGGGGATACCAAGTGCTTTATGCCATTCGAGACGAATTTTTTTCCAGTAATCGAACCATTGAAGCTCATCGCCGGGTTTTACAAAAAATTGCATTTCCATTTGTTCAAATTCGCGCATACGAAAAATAAACTGACGAGCAACAATCTCGTTGCGAAAAGCTTTACCGGTTTGTGCAATACCAAATGGCACTTTCATACGACCGGTCTTATATACGTTAAGAAAATTGACGAAAATGCCCTGAGCCGTTTCGGGACGCAAATAAATGGTATCGGACTCGTTGCTCACCGAACCTATTTGGGTAGAAAACATTAAATTAAATTGTCGCACATCGGTCCAATTGCAGGTACCCGATATGGGACAAACGATTTTTTCTTCCTCGATAATTGCTTTTAGTTCGGCCAGATTGTTTTCATTCATCGCCTTGTTGTATCGTGCATGCAGCGAATTTAATTTTTGTTTGTATTCTACTACGCGGGCATTCGTTTCGATAAAAAGCTGACGATTAAATGTTTCACCAAAACGCTTTGCAGCCTTATCAATTTCTTTATCAATTTTATCCTGTATTTTTTGTAAATGTTCTTCAATAAGTTGATCGGCACGATAACGTTTTTTCGAGTCTTTATTATCAATCAATGGATCGTTAAATGCATCGACATGCCCGGAGGCTTTCCATACAGTAGGATGCATAAAAATGGCAGCGTCGATACCTACAATGTTTTCGTGCAACTGCACCATACTACGCCACCAATAGTCGCGAATATTGTTTTTAAGCAATACACCGAGCTGACCATAGTCATAAACAGCAGCTAAACCATCGTATATTTCGCTCGAAGGAAAAATAAATCCGTACTCTTTACAATGACTGATTAAATTTTTGAAAAGTTCTTCCTGATTCATGCTTTAATATGTTTAAATTGCCGATGTAAATTGTTTTAAAAATCGAATGTCATTTTCTGAAAATAGACGAATATCGTTAACACGATATTTTAAATTAGTGATACGCTCAATTCCTAATCCAAATGCAAATCCTGTATACTCTTTCGATGAAATGTTGCAATTTTCGAGCACATTGGGGTCTACCATTCCGCAGCCTAAGATTTCGACCCACCCTGTATATTTGCAAAAAGCACAACCGCTACCACCACACAAATTGCACGAGATATCCATCTCGGCCGAAGGCTCGGTAAATGGGAAGTACGAAGGACGAAGTCGAATTTGCGTATGAATACCAAACATTTCGCGTGCAAAGTACAACAAAGTTTGTTTTAAATCGGCAAACGAAACTTTTTTATCGATATATAGTCCCTCAACTTGATGAAAAAAGCAATGAGCACGTGATGAAATGGCTTCGTTGCGATATACACGACCCGGCATAATAATTCGAATGGGCGGCTTTTGACTTTCCATGATACGAATCTGTACCGAAGATGTATGTGTTCGCAAAAGAATATCAGGATTGCGGCGAATAAAGAACGTGTCTTGCATATCGCGTGCTGGATGCTCCAATGGGAAATTCAGGGCTGTAAACACATGCCAATCGTCCTCTATTTCTGGACCTTCGGATATCACAAAGCCTATACGCTGAAAAATGGAGATTATCTCCTTTCGCACGATGCTTATCGGATGACGACTGCCGAGATGTATTGGCTCCGAAGGTCTGGTAAGATCGTTGTAATCGAGTGATTTAGTCTCTTGCTGAAAAAGGTTTCGATGCTGTTCGTATTTTTCGGTAACTTCTATTTTCAGAATATTTAATATTTGTCCGACTTCTTTTTTTTGTTCCTTTGGCAAAACCTTGAACTGATCGAACAATTCATTGAGTTTGCCTTTTTTTGAAAGAAATTCTGAACGAAATTGTTCCAGTTCTTCGGCACTTTTTATAGTGAACGATCTAACTTTATTTAAAAGTTGTTCTATAGTTTCTTTCATAAGCTATTGCTCTATGTATATAAACATACGTATATCTTCAAGTGGACGGTTGTTTTTATCGGTCTCAACTTGTGCTATTTTATCAACCACTTCGATGCCTTCGATAACTTCGCCAAACACGGTGTATGAGCCATCGAGATGTGGTGCACCGCCAACGGTAGTATATATTTTTCGTTGTTCGTCGTTAAATTTAAATCGTCCTTGCTTATCGAGTTCTTTTTCGGCAATTTGATGGGTTTCTTTTATAAAGTCGTTTACTGCATTTGGATTGCCTGACTTGATCATTGAGTCGAGTTTTGTTTTCATCCAGCTATATTCAGGTGTATTCATCAGTTGACCTAAAATCTGATTCTTTTTGTTCTGATTAATTTGCTGTTCCATGTAATTAAGTTCATCATTAGTAAATACTTTTCCCTGAACAATATAAAACTGTGAGCCCGACGAAGCTTTAGTAGGGTTTGTCATATCGCCTTCGCGTGCAGCAGCAAGTGCACCCCGCTTGTGATACAATGTTGGCACAAACTCTGCTGGTATGGTATAACCCGGACCACCATTGCCCAATATTTGCCCGGGTTGTGCTTGCTTCGAATCGGGATCTCCACCTTGAATCATAAATGTATTGATAACACGATGAAAAAGTAAACTATCGTAAAACTTTTGCTGAACTAATTTTAAAAAATTGTCGCGATGTTTTGGGGTTTCGTTATACAAGCGTAATTTTATTTTGCCATAATTTGTTTGAATTACTACAACAGGATCTTTTGTTTGTGCCCACAAATTAAAACTTAAAATAACATAACAACTGAAAATAAAAGCCATTCGCAGCATAAGTATTTTTGTGCAAAATTAAACGTTATTTTGTTTTTTTTAAAATTCGGATACATAATTGGGTTCATTTGTTTTGCTAAACATTAAGATTAGTTAATCAAGGGTATTATACATCAAAAAAAATCCTGATATTTGTAAAAAAGTACCATGATGAAAAAAACAACTCGTAATTCAAACATTTCGCAACATTCGAACAAAGAAAAATTCGAAACAAGCAAAAAATCAAAAAGGACTAATGAACCAAAAAGCAAAAACGACGAATTGATACGCTTGAATCGCTATTTGGCAAATGCCGGACTGTGTAGTCGTCGTGAGGCAGATGAGTATATCAAGGCCGGGCTGGTTAGCGTAAACAACAAAATTGTAACTGAGCTTGGCACCAAAATAAAACCAACCGACGAAGTACGTTTTAATAATCAAATAGTTCGAATAGAAAAAAAGGTTTACATCTTACTTAACAAGCCCAAAGATTATATTACTACCACATCCGACGAGCGTGGGCGAAAAACGGTGATGCAGCTTATACGCAATGCCTGTAAAGAAAAAGTCTTTCCGGTTGGAAGACTCGATCGCAATACCACTGGCGTTTTATTGCTTACTAATGACGGCGAATTAGCAGCTAAGCTCACACATCCACGACATAAAAAGAAAAAAATATACCATGTTTTTCTCGATAAAAACCTGAAAAAGGCGGATTTGGAGAAGCTTATGGAAGGAGTTGAAGAAAAAGGCGAAATGCTTAAAGCCGATCTAGTGTCGTATGTCGATGCTGCCGACAAAAGTCAAGTTGGTGTAGAAATACATACCGGACAAAACCGCATCATTCGTCGCATGTTCGAAGCGTTGGGATACAAGGTTATCAAACTCGACCGGGTGTATTTTGCCGGGCTAACCAAAAAAGGTTTACCACGAGGACATTGGCGATATTTAACACCCACCGAAATCAATATGCTAAAAATGGGTGCTTATGAATAAGCGCATCTCATTGTACACTGTTCTTTTTATTTTTTATTCGACGCTGCTTCACTCACAAACTACTTTGCGAGGAAGTGTATCAGATGCTCATAACCGTCAACCAATTCCGTTTGCCAATATTGTCGTGTTAGGCTCACAAATAGGTACAGTAAGCGATATCGATGGACACTTTGAGCTAAACATCAAACAAATGCCTGTCCGTTTGCAAATTTCATACGTAGGCTACGAAACTAAGATGGTTGAAGTAAACAAAGAAACCAACAACTTGCTTGTTTGGCTAGTTCCTAAATCCATCGAACTACCGGAACTAATCGTAAAAGCCGGCGATAACCCGGCACATCGTATCATACGAAAAGCCACCGAAATGCGACAACGTAACAACCCCGAACAACTCAATTCGTTTGAATATGTGTCGTACAACAAACTCTATTTCACTATCGACCGAAAAGAAATCATGTACAGCATCGATACTATTCGGACTAGCAAAAATAAAGCATTAAACTATCGTTTATTAAATCAAAAAGATTACGACAGTCTGATGCAAAAGAGCTTTGTATCGTACAAAGTCGATTCATTTTTCCAAAAAACCTATCTATTTCTGAGCGAATCTGTTTCGAAGCGTTATTTTCGATATCCCGACCAAAATAAAGAAATAATTCTTTCAACACGCACATCGGGATTGCAACAACCTTTTTTTGTTTTATTGGCAACTCAGTTTCAGTCGTTTTCGTTTTACAACGATTTTGTTACTATCCTCGATAAAAAATATTTAAACCCTGTTTCAAATCAGGCTATTGGGCGATATTTTTATGAAATTACAGATACGCTTTATAGCGAAACTAACGATACCATTTTTGTTATTCAATTTCGACCACTGAAAAATGCTTTATTTGATGGTTTAAAAGGCACGGTTCACATACATACACGCAATTATGCTATTCAAGCCATAAAAGCAGAACCTGTAAATCAACAAGGTTTTTTTTATGTACGTATTCAGCAGTTGTACTCGTTAATTGATTCTGTGCAGTGGTTCCCGGTACAGCTCAATACCAACTTGCGCTATAAAACGCTCAGCTTCGACGATAAGACCGATACTCTTCGCATCGACGACAGTACTCTTATTTGCATCAGAAAAAGTATTCCACTCATAGGTATCGGAAAAAGTTATATCGACTCGATACGCATCAATCTGCATCTTCCAAAAAAGATATTCAACGCTGTAAGTGTAGAACTGCTACCTAATAACAATAGTACCAACGAAAACGTATGGGCAGCCTATCGAAAAGAATCGTTTGGCGATATAGAAAAAAACACCTACACTTTGCTCGATAGTATTGGCAAAGAAATAAAACTCGAAAAAAAAGTTCAATTTCTCGAATATTTACTTAGCGGATACGTGCCTGTTAAATACTTTAATCTTAGTATCAGCAATATTTTTGATTACAATCGTTTCGAAGGTTTTCGTGCCAATTTAGACCTGCAAACTAACGATCGAATTACTCCTTACGCATCGTTGGGAGGCTATGTGGGATATGCTTTTACCGACCAACAGACCAAATACGGCGCTCGTTTATCCGTTAAACCTTACCGTTTTAAGGATTTTCGATGGATAATATCGTTTTCGAATGACGTTCGCGAAACCGGAAACATTATCTTTTTCGACGATAAGGCACTCATCAACAACGAAAGCTTTCGCCGCATTTATATCAATCGGATGGACTACCAACGCCAATACAGTGCCTCGCTTATATTTCGATGGTTGCGTTATGTTAAAACACAAATTCATTTGTCCGAAAACATACTCCAACTATCGCCACCCAATTATTTCCCATTATTTGAACACACTATTCGAGATTTTTGGTACCGTGAAGTCTGGTTGGGCATAAAATTTTTGTACAAAGAAGAATTTATGCAGACATTAAAAGGTCGTTACAGCCTTGGTTCGAAGTATCCTTCACTGTATTTAAACATTCACTTAGGCGATGCAGGTCTTTTTGAGCCTACATACTTCAAAACCGAATGTAAACTTAGCATACCTTACGATTTTGGCTTATATGGCAAAACAACCCTAACACTTATGGGAGGCTATACACCTTCGGATTTGCCACTTTCACTAATTTATAGTGGCAAAGGGACTAAGTTTATGGATATTATGATTTATGCCGAAAACACTTTTACAACAATGTTTGTTAATGAGTTTTTTTATCACTCGTTTACCTTTGCCTTTTTGAAACACGATATAGGTAAAGTACTTTTCCGTTTAGGCAAGTTTCAACCAGGGCTTAGCTTACACCACAATATGGCTATTGGTAGCTTGAAGAAAAGTCAATTGTTCGATGCTCGTACCACTGATAAAGTTTATACCGAAAGCGGTATTTTGTTTTACAACTTATTTCGACAGTCATTCAATACCTTTGGGATTGGCGTTTTTTATCGTTATGGCAATTATGCTCTACCGTCGTGGAAAAACAACATGGCTATAAAAATATCACTTGCCATATCAATAAGCTAATTTCGATTTTGTATTTTACCTACAATTTTTTTTACACGTACTATCCATATAAACTAAAATTATTCATTGTGATTTTCAGATAAAGCAAGTGAATGTATTTCCCGATAAAAATTACTTTTTGTTACAGCACCAGCAAGCCGTTAAAGTTGATTTTTTCTTAATCACATTGCTTTAGAAATTTTTTTAATCCAAATATCATAATTGGGATAAACCATTTAAAATGGTTAACGATTGAATTTTGTTGCACCCATGCCTTTGTAAGGAATACAAAACAATTTTTATTTTGCATTTTGCAAAACAATTTTTTTTTATTATTTTTGTTCTATAAATTTTATAAAACTTTGCTTTATGTTAACGTATTTTATATTAGCCATATTTCTGCTAATTGTTATTGCAGGATTTATCTGGCTAGGCATCAGCATTAAAAATATGCAATCAACAAGCCCAACATCGCAAATCGATAAGCTTCAATACGATGTTCAGCGGATAGAACAGAATCAGCGTGAAGAATTTGCACGCAATCGTGAAGAGTTATCAAAAAGTATGGTAACCCTTAGCGAGATGTTATCTAATAACATTTTAACTCTTACACAAACACAAAAGCAACAATTCGATGTTTTCGCGTCACAGGTCAACGAACTTTCTCGAATTTTTAACGAACAATCAAAATCATTTAATGAACAGATTCAACAACAGTTTTTGCAAAACAAAGAAGATATAAATCGCCAGTTAAAATCGTTTCAAGACGTTTTAAGTCAAAGCATAAAAGATTTTAACGAATATCAAGCACAAAAGTTTGGTGATCTTATACGTAGTCAGGAGCAAATGCGTAGCGATACCGAACAAAAGCTCGAAAAAATTCGCGAATCGGTAGAAAAAAAGCTCGAATACATTCAAAACGAAAATAGCAAAAAACTCGAAGAAATGCGTGCTACCGTTGACGAAAAGCTGCAAAGCACTCTCGAAAAGCGTTTGAGTGAATCGTTTAAGCTGGTTAGCGAACGTCTTGAACAAGTTCACAAAGGGCTTGGCGAAATGCAAAACCTGGCTTCCGATGTTGGCGACTTAAAAAAAGTGCTAAGCAACGTTAAACAAAGAGGCATATTAGGCGAAATTCAACTCGGAGCAATACTCGAAAACATCCTTTCGCCCGGACAATACGAAAAAAATGTTCGTACTAAACGCGATTCTCAGGATGTGGTAGAATACGCTATTGTACTTCCCGGCAAAGACGATTACAGCAAACCTGTCTATTTGCCCATTGATGCCAAGTTTCCTATGGAGGATTATTTACGTTTGGTAGATGCATACGAGCGTTCTAATGCCGAAGAAATTAAATTGTGCACTAACCAACTTCAAAATGCTATAAAAAAATCGGCCAAAGATATTCACGATAAATATCTTAACCCACCCAACACCACCGATTTTGGTATTATGTTTTTGCCCGTCGAAGGCTTATACGCCGAAGTAGTGCGTCAACCATCTTTGCTCGAAGAACTTAGCCGCACATACAAAATCATTGTTGCTGGACCAACTACCCTGGCTGCACTACTCAACAGCTTGCAAATGGGTTTTCGTACACTTGCCATCGAAAAGCGAAGCAGCGAAGTGTGGAAAACCTTACAAGCCGTTAAAACCGAATTCGGAAAGTTTGAAGAAGTACTGATAAGAGCTAAGGAAAAAATCAACAAAGCCGGCGAAGAAATTGACATGCTTGTTGGAAAACGCACACGTGTTATTAATAGTAAGCTTAAAAACGTAATGGAACTTCCCGAAACAGAAGCAAAAAATATTCTCGGAGATGGTAACATAATTTCGGACGACAGCGTATAAGTCCGTATATGAAAAAAATTGTTGTTTTTCTTTGTGGTTTACTCTTACTTAATTCCTTCAACGTTTTTTCATCGATTGATTCACTACTACATTTAGCTCAAACTGCAAAACACGATACATTAACTTGTATGTTCTATCTCGAATGTGGTGATTTTTACGAACTAAGTAATCCCGATTCGGCCGATTATTATTATATCAAAGCCGAAAAAATAGCTCAAGCACATTTGCAAAACAAATCGAAACTGAGCAAAGCCGAAATACTTGCCTATATCAACTTATTGTCGAGAGTATTACGATATCGTGCAGTTTTATACATCAACCACAACATCTTTAGCAAGCCCATTGAGATGCTTCTTAACCACTCGCTTGCTTATGCCCGCATTAGTAAGAACTTAAAAGCACAGGCGTCGTGTTATATCAATCTTGGTGTATATTATTTTCAAAAATCATTATACGATCAGGCACTTATTTGTCAAATAGAAGCATTAAAGATTGCTGAAGCCATTAACGACAATAATGCTATAGCCAATATACATCTCAATTTAGCAAACATATATACTATTCAAAAAGAATATAAAAAAGCCATAGAGGCTTTTCAAAAATCGATGCAATATTTCGAAAAAGAAAAGGAATATTATCATGCAGCAAAAATTTACAATAACTTAGCCATATTGTACAAAGATCAAAAAAATTATCAACTGTCCAAAGATTATTACAAAAAAGCATTATCTATCTTTGAAAAACACGGCGATTCGCCGAGCCTTGCCTATACACTGGTAAACCTCGGCATATTACTGGTCGAACAGAAGCAATACAACGAAGCTTTAACATATTACGAAAGGGGATTAAAAATTCATCAAACATTAAAAGACACAAACGGAATAATAATTACCTTGGTTAATTCATCGGATTGTTATATTAAATTTTACCAAGAAACTAAAAACCATAAATGGCTGTTGAAAGCATTAGGCAACTGCGAAACAGCTTACCGTTTAAACGAACGTATGGGTTCGTTAAATTCGAAAAATGGTGCGGCAATGAAGTTAATGGAAATTTATCGCCTGCTAAAACAATACGACAAAGCTATAGAATATTCCATCATTTATGTGCAAACCCGCGATAGCCTTTTTTCGGAAGAAAAATCGAAAGCTATAGCCGAGGCTGAAGCTTTATATCAAACCGAAAAACAACAACGCCTCATCGAAAAACTCCATCACGAAAAACAACTAAACTTAAAAACCATTGAAGCACAGCAAGCCGAAAATAAACGACAAAAAACAACTATTTATGCAGCTATTTCGGTTTCGGTTTTACTGGTAATGCTCTTATCCGTTGTTGCTTACTTTTTACGAATCAATCAAATACACAATCGGCAGTTGACAATAAAAAATTATCAAATATCGAAACAAAAAGAAGAAATTGCTGCTCAACGCGATTTATTGTTGCATCAGAAAATACAAATCGAGGCCTACCATAAAGCACTCAAAGACAGCATTTATTATGCCAAGAACATACAAAAAGCAGTCATCCCCGGCGAAGCATTTGTAAAAAATATACTGCATTCGTGTTTTGTTTTGTTTATTCCTCGCGACATTGTTTCCGGCGACTTTTATTGGATACAAGAACAAAGCAACATTATTTACCTTGTGGTAGCCGACTGTACAGGACATGGTGTACCAGGCGCTTTAATGAGTATGATGGCGGTTTCGTTTTTAAATGAGCAGTTTCACAAGAACCGTTTGAACGACACGGCTGAAGTACTCGAAACTTTGCGTGCACACCTTATACAATCGTTTCATTTAAATGAGCAGCCGGGTAAAATGAAAGACGGACTTGACATGATATTTGTAACGTTTAATAAAAAAACAAACCAACTGTCTTTTTCGGCAGCCAATAATCCATTGTACATTGTTCGAAAAAACGATGACGTTAAGCTTGAATTGATTGAACTGGTTCCCGATAAAATGCCAGTAGGGTTTCATCCCAACATAAGGCCTTTTAAAAAAGAGCAAATAACTCTTCGAGCAGGCGATGTGCTCTACTTTACCACCGATGGCTTTGGCGACCAATTTGGCGGGGAGCAAGGCAAAAAATTTCTCCGCAAACGACTGAAGAACACTTTATTGCAAATTTCACAAGAAAATATAGACATACAAAAGGAAAAATTAATTCAGACACTCAACATTTGGCAAACATCAACCCCCGAACCTTACCCACAAACCGACGATATTACCATTATTGGGTGGAGGATATAATACTCTATCCTCCAAAATCGTCAAATGCTATCATTTCGTTAGGAACGCCCAAGTCGTCGAGCATTTTTAACACAGCTGCGTTCATAACCGGTGGTCCGCAAAGGTAGTATTCTATATCTTCGGGTGCTTCGTGTTTGCTCAGATATTGATCGTAGATAACCTGATGTATGAAGCCGGTAAATCCCGTCCAATTATCTTCTGGTTTCGGCTCCGATAAAGCTATGATAAACTTAAAATTCGGAAATTCCTTTTCTATTTTTCTAAATTCTTCTTCGTAAAAAATTTCGCGTTTGGAGCGTGCACCGTACCAGAATGTTGTTTTACGTGTAGTACGTTTAGTTAAAAATTGATCGAAAATATGCGAACGCATCGGAGCCATACCTGCACCTCCACCAATAAACATCATTTCACGATTAGTGTCTTTAACAAAAAATTCACCATAAGGTCCGCTAATCCAAACCTTATCACCTGGCTTGCGACTAAATATGTACGAACTACATACACCCGGATTTACCTTCATAAACGAATTGGTATTCTTATCCCATGGTGGTGTAGCAATACGCACATTAAGCATAATAATATCGTTCTCAGATGGGTGATTTGCCATCGAATAAGCTCTAAACGTTTCCTCCTTATTTACCATTTTTAAATTCCACATGTTATATTTATCCCATTCATCGCGATATTCTTCTTCTACATAAATGTCTTTCGAAAAATCGACTTCGCATTTAGGGACATCGATTTGTATGTATCCGCCCGATTTGAAGTGCAATTTTTCGCCTTCGGGTAGTTTTACCACAAATTCTTTGATAAAAGTAGCTACATTGCGATTCGAAACCACTTCGCATTCCCATTTTTTTATGCCCAATACTTCTTCGGGCACAATAATCTTCATATCGCTTTTCACTTTTACCTGGCAACCCAGACGCCAATTTTGCAAAATTTGTTTACGAGTAAAAAAGCCAACTTCTGTTGGCAAAATTTCGCCGCCACCTTCTATAACCTGACATTTACACATACCGCAGGTTCCACCACCACCACATGCCGAAGGCAAAAATATTTTCTGATTCGACAGGGTTGCTAATAATGTACTACCTGCTGTAGTTTCTACAATTTTTTCGTTGTTGATAGTTATTTTTACTGGACCGCTATGCGTTAGTTTCGATTTTGCATAAAGCAACATCAGTACCAGTGAAGTAATTAGTACAAAAAAGAAGACTATTCCGAATATCAACGTTGTGGTAAACAAAACATTAACGACAATCATAACATAATTTGTTTTTAAAGATGAATACCCATGAAACTCATAAATGCAATAGCCATTAATCCGGTAAGAATAAATGTAATCCCTAAGCCTTTAAGTGGTTTAGGCACGTCCGAATAACGCATTTTTTCGCGTATTGCCGCTAATGATACGATAGCAAGCCACCAACCCACACCCGAGCCTAAAGCAAAAGCAATAACCTCGGCAATAGAAGAATAATTACGTTCTTGCATAAACAACGATGTACCCAAAATAGCACAATTCACGGCAATAAGAGGCAAGAATATACCCAACGCATTATACAATGAAGGAGAAAATTTTTCAACTATCATTTCGACTAATTGAACCATAGCAGCTATCGTAGCTATAAATACGATAAAGCTTAAATAACTTAAATCAATCTCTGCATAAGCCGTATCGAGCCATGCTAGTGCACCTTCCTTGAGTACATAAGTATTTAACAAATAATTGAGAGGAGCTGTAATAATCAAAACAAATATAACGGCAATGCCAAGTCCCATACTGGTTTTAACGGTTTTAGATACAGCCAAATACGAACACATGCCCAAAAAGAAGGCAAATATCATGTTCTCAATAAAGATAGATTTGATAAATATATTGAACAAATGTTCCATAGTTGTTTATTTTTCTATTAATGATTTATTCCAGCTTCTATGTATCCATATAACAATACCAATAATGATCAATGCCATAGGAGGCAAGATCATTAAACCATTATTTTCGTAACCCATCTGATAGAACGATTGGGGAATAACACTCAAACCCATTATCTTTCCACTTCCAAATAGTTCTCTAACAAAGCCCACGATTACCAATATTATACCATAACCAAAACCATTAGCTATACCATCTACAAACGAAGGCCATGGCTTATTTCCTAAGGCGAATGCTTCTAAACGCCCCATAATAATGCAGTTAGTAATAATAAGCCCTACAAAAACCGACAATTTTTTGCTTACATCGTAAACATAAGCTTTCAAGAGTTGATCGACGATAATAACTAATGTAGCAATAACTACTAATTGAACAATAATACGAATTCGCGAAGGTATCGTATTACGCAATAATGAAATTATGAGACTGGCAAATCCGGTAACGATGGTTACCGACAAAGCCATAACCAGAGCAGGTTTAAGCTGAACTGTAACTGCCAGTGCCGAACAAATACCCAATACTTGAACCGAAATAGGATTGTTTTGATTTAACGGTCCCAAAAAGGTTTTAATTATTTTAGGCGAAAAAATGGATTCTTTATTTTCCATAAACGCTAATTTTTACTTTTTAAAAAACGTTCGTACAATTTTAAATCATCGTGCAACATTTGGGTTAATCCATTGCTGGTAATTGTTCCTCCCGATATGGCATCTACCCCATGTATATCATCGTTGTTTGCGCCTCCTTTAATAGTTTTTACTGAAATAAAATCACCATTCTTATCAAAAATTTTTTTCCCTTTAAACTGATGTTGAAATTCCAATGTCGAAATTTCAGCTCCTAGTCCGGGGGTTTCGCCTTTGTGATCGAAAAAAACGCCGTAAATGGTATTTTTATCTTCGTTTAGAGCTACATAGCCCCATATAGGACCCCACAACCCTTTACCAAACACGGGCAAAATATATTTGGTTCCCTCATTTTCAATTTTGCTTACAAAAATAGGCAACAAACGTTTTTCTCTGGGCTTTTTACTTTCTTTTTCTATATTCAGTTCAAAAGCATTGATATGAGTCTGTTTTTCGTTATTCTCGTTGATAACATATTGATCAACAATGTATCGTTTAAAAAGGTCTTCGGCATTTTGTGTAGTTGTGTTGACATGAACTGCAGCTAATATGTTTTGCATTTTTTCAACCCTGCGGTTGTAATCTTGTTTAGGTTTTAACCCAATAGCTACCAATGTTAGGAAGGTTGCTACCAAAACAACCATAACGGTTGAATAAATCAGTATATATCTATTGCTATGCATAGTTTTACAATTTAATGGTTGATTGATTCCAACGTTTTAGACGTCTTTTGATATTTGCATGTACCACATAATGATCGATCAGTGGAGCCATAGCATTCATAAATAATATAGCCAGCATCATGCCTTCGGGATATGCCGGATTGAGTACACGAAGCAATATAGCCAGTAGTCCGATTAAAAAGCCATATATGTACTTGCCTGTTTCGGTTTGAGCAGCCGTTACCGGATCGGTAGCCATAAATACGGCACCAAATAAAAATCCACCCATGAGCATTTGCTTCAGCGGCGATATCTCCATAAAAGGATTAACAGCAAACAAATTTAATACAAAAGCCATAAACAGGCCACCGAATATGGTGCTGATCATGACTTTCCAATTGGCTACACCTGTAAACAACAAAATAGCAGCCCCCAGCAGTATAGCTAATTTAGAAGTTTCGCCTATCGAGCCTGGTATCAAACCAACGAACAATGTCCAGTTGTCGGGAATTTTTTCAATGGCATAAGCGGCCGCATTTGCCAATGGTGTAGCTCCCGAAAAACCATCAACTGTTTGAATACCATGAGTAAGACCATAAGTCCATGGAAGATCGCCCGATATTTGTTTCGGATAAGAAAAAAACACAAAAGCTCGTGCCAATAAAGCAACATTAAAAATATTCATACCGGTACCACCAAAAACCTCTTTACCCAGCAACACGGCAAAAATGGTTGCTACCGAAACCATCCACAACGGAATGTTAACAGGCATAATGAGCGGAATAAGCATACCGCTTACTAAAAAGCCTTCGTTTACCTCGTGATGACGAACTTGTGCAAATATAAACTCAACGGTTAAACCCGATACATAACTAACAACCACAATAGGAAGAACCTTTAAAAAGCCAAACCAGAACATCTCTAACCATGTAACATCCTGACCTATTGCCTTGTAATATTGATATCCAACATTAAACATACCAAATAAAAGAGCTGGCAAAAGCGATATAATGACTACGCTCATCGTTCGTTTTAAATCGATGGCATCGCGTATATGCGAACCCACATGAGTAACTTTATTGGGAACAAATAAAAACGTTTCGAACGCATCAAAAGTAGAATGGAGAAAATTAAACTTTCCTCCTTTTTCAAAATGCGGTTTTATTGAATCAAGTTTATTTCTTAGCCATTTCATAATTGTTGCATTAACTCATTTCGGAACGAATATAATCTAATGTTTCACGAATAATTTTCTGTACTTCTATTTTGGAAGTGCATACAAATTCGCACAGTGCAAGATCCTCCTCCACTACTTCATAAATACCTAGTTTTTCGAGCAAATCTATATCTTTTATTATAGCTGCTTTCACAAGATGTTGAGGCAAAATATCCATGGGCAACACTTTTTCGTATTGTCCGGTTATTACATAAGCACGCTCACCACCATGATAGTTGGTATCAATAATGTATTCTTTATTTGGAAAGAGCCACGAAAAGAAAGTACGCGACAAACTAAACTTCTTGAAACCGGGCTTAGCCCAGCCAAAAAACTCGTAATAATTCCCTTCGGGAATAACAGAAATCATTCGATCGAAAAAGCCCAAAAAGCCATTGATAGTAACATTTCTGCCGGTTAGTACATTGCCGCTGATAAAGCGATTGTTTTCGCCAGTGATGTTCCCTTGAGTAATGCTAACAATATCAGCTCCTAACATGGTTTCTGTATAAGCAGGCTGTTGTACTTGACTTCCAGCAATAGCAATTTTTCGACGCACATCATATTTGCCCGTAAGTGCATAACGTCCAATTATTACCACATCTTCGGGGCGAATAACCCAAACCACTTCACCTTTGTTTATCGGATTAACATGATGTATTTGTACACCAACGTTTCCAGCAGGATGTGGACCTGAAAAGTAGGTTATTTCAATGCCTTCGATTTGTTCGAATATCGATGGCATATTGGCTTTTAAACCCACATGAATAGGAACGTTTGCTAGTTTTTTTAGAATGTTTATGCCTGCTTGCAAAGCGTTTTTTTCGTCTTTCAAAATGAATTCTATATTAGGAGCTAACGGAGCTGTATCAAATCCGCTTAAAAAAATAGCTTTAGGTTTTGAACCCGGAACAGCTATTATATTGTACGGACGTTGACGAATAAAAGCCCACAAACCAACCGATAACAGTGCCTTTTGAAGATCATCGCCACTTAATTTTGAAATGTCTATGGTATTTGAAGCATGTGTTTGATTGCCATCTGGGTCTATGATAAACGAGAGAATCTTACGTTTTTCGCCTCTTACAACTTGCTTTAGCACACCACTTACGGGGGAAACTACAACTATATCGGGGTTATCTTTGTGATAAAAAACCGGCGAACCAACTTTTACATGGTCTCCTTCCTTAACAGACGGCTTAGGAATAAATCCTACCCAATCGTCGGGGCAAAGACCTATTTTTTGGTAAGATACAGTTGGGAGTATTATTTCTTGCGGTTTGCCTTTTAGCCTAATATCGAGACCTTTTTTTAGCTTAATAGTTTGTGGCATACATATTTTTTATTTTTCGAATACAAAGATAAACATATAATTTTTTTGAAGGAAAATTATCGATATATGATATTTATCATATCATTTTGCTAAACCATTGGTTTTTAATCTAACCCTAATGATTTAATAAAAATTATCGGAAATGTTAAATGCTGTCTTAAATGTTTATTTTTTAATGGATATACCATAGAAAATTTTCTATTACATAAAAAAAAGAATAAAAAAACATCTTAACTCTTGGGTTAAAAAAGTTTGAACATGTTTTTAAAAAAGTGTATTTTTGTTTCGAAACTTAACCAATTATAAATTATGGAAAAAGATCATGCAATATTTAATCTGATTGAAGAAGAATATCAGCGTCAATTAAATGGTATAGAGCTAATAGCCTCCGAAAATTTCGTTAGCCCTTATGTCCTACAGGCAATGGGTTCGGTTATGACGAATAAATATGCCGAAGGATATCCGGGCAAACGTTACTATGGAGGCTGCGAAGTAGTTGATAAATCTGAGCAGCTAGCAATAGATCGTTTAAAACAGTTGTTTGGAGCCGAATATGCCAATGTACAACCTCACTCTGGTGCTCAAGCAAATGCTGCCGTTATGCTTGCCGTTCTAAAACCCGGCGACAAGTTTTTGGGTCTCGATTTAGCTCATGGCGGACACTTAACACATGGCTCAGCAGTTAATTATTCTGGTATTCTTTATCAGCCCATAGCTTATCAGGTTAGAGAAGATACAGGTATGGTCGATTACGACCAGATGGAAAAACTGGCATTGGAACACAAGCCCAAACTTATTGTTGCCGGTGCATCGGCCTATAGTCGTGATTGGGATTATGCACGTATGCGTGCCATTGCCGACAAAATTGGTGCTTTACTTATGGCAGATATCGCACATCCAGCAGGCCTTATTGCTGCTAAAGAACTTAACAATCCATTTCCACACTGTCATATAGTAACATCCACAACTCACAAGACGCTTCGTGGACCAAGAGGAGGTATTATCATTATGGGGAAAGATTTTCCCAATCCTTGGGGGCTCACCACACCCAAAGGCGAAGTAAAAATGATGTCGGCAATTCTCGATTCGGCGGTTTTCCCTGGCACACAAGGAGGTCCACTAGAACATGTTATTGCTGCTAAAGCTGTTGCATTTGGTGAAGCTCTTACACCGAGCTACAAAGAATATATCAAACAAGTTCGAAAAAATGCTCAGGCAATGGCCGAAGCCTTTTTAACAAAAGGCTACAAAATTATTTCGGGAGGGACAGACAATCACCTGATGTTGATTGACTTACGTACCAAATTTCCCGATATAACTGGTAAACAAGTGGAAAATACACTGGTAAAAGCTCATATTACCATCAACAAAAATATGGTACCGTTTGATAGTCGTTCGCCTTTCCTTACATCGGGTATTCGTGTGGGGACACCAGCTATTACCACGCGTGGTTTGAAAGAAGAACACATGCCTGTAATAGTCGATTTTATCGATACTATTATATCAAATATCAACAATGAAGATATAATTGCACGTATAGGAAATGAAGTACAAGATATGATGTCGAAATTTCCGCTATTTGCGTGGTAAACATTATACTTGATAATACCAGCGGTACCATTCAATAAACTTTTTTATACCCATCTGAATAGATGTTTGAGGCTTAAAATGGATGAGTTTGTACAATGCGGTGGTATCGGCGTGGGTGCTTACAACGTCACCGGGTTGTAGTGGTAAAAATGTTATTTTAGCCTTACATTGCAATTCTTGTTCAATAGCTGCTACAAAGTCCATAAGTTTCACGGGACTTCCATTGCCAATGTTAAAAAGACGATAAGGGGCAGGGGTTGTTTCGGAAATGTTTGCTTCTGGAGCTTTGGGTATAAGCAACGTAATTGCTTTTATTATATCGTCAACATAGGTAAAATCGCGTTGCATATTGCCGTTGTTATAAACTTCAATTGGTTTATTTTCCAGAATGTTTTTAGTAAATTTAAACAAAGCCATATCGGGTCTGCCCCATGGACCATATACGGTAAAAAATCGTAAACCGGTTGTAGGAATGTTAAATAGGTACGAATAGGTATGAGCCATCAGCTCGTTTGTCTTTTTTGAAGTAGCATATAAGCTTACAGGATAGTCAACCACATGTTTTTCGGAGAAGGGAATTTCTTTATTTAAACCATAAACACTACTACTACTTGCATAAATAAGATGTTTTACCGGATAAAAACGACAATATTCGAGAATGTTCAAAAAGGCATCGATGTTTGATGATATATATGTATAAGGATTTTCGAAACTATAACGAACACCGGCTTGAGCTGCCAGATGAATAATAATGTCGGGCGAAAAATTGTTTAACAGTGAAACAACTTCTTTATTTTCAATCGATAACTTTGCAAAAAAAAGATTCGAATATTTTGTGCTTTTTATTGCCTCGTTTTCGACAATATTTTTTCTTTCAAAGCCCAACTCTTCAAGGCGACGATGTTTTAAATTAGTATCGTAATAATCGTTAATGTTGTCGATACCTAAAATAATATAGTTATTTTTTTGTAAAATTTTGGTAAGATGAAAACCTATAAAACCGGCAGTTCCCGTTACAACAATTTTCATGAATTATAATTTCTTTTTCATTTCTACTTCATTAAAACACTCAATGATATCGCCTACTTTAATGTCGTTGAATTTATCGATACCTAATCCGCATTCTAATCCGGCTTGCACTTCTCTTACATCATCTTTAAATCGCTTAAGTGAGTTGAGTTCGCCGGTATAAACAACAATGCCATCGCGTATAAGTCGGATTTTAGCATTACGCACAATTTTTCCTTCATGAACAAGGCATCCGGCTACTGTTCCCACTTTGGCAATTTTGAATATTTCTTTAACCTCGGCCGAGCCAAGTATTTCTTCTTTAATAACAGGCGACAACATTCCTTCTATAGCCTGTTTAATTTCTTCTATAGCATCGTAAATAATCGAATAAAGGCGTATTTCAATTTGCTCCTGTTCGGCAAGTTTTCGTGCAGCCAAAGATGGACGTACCTGAAAACCAATAATCAGAGCATCGGATGCTGTGGCCAGCATAACGTCCGATTCGGAAATTTGTCCAACAGCCTTGTGTATTACATTGACTTGTATTTCTTCGTTGCTTAACTTAATGAGCGAATCGCTGAGTGCTTCGATAGAGCCATCTACGTCGCCTTTGATTATGATATTAAGCTCTTTGAAATGACCAAGTTTTAAGCGACGGCCAATTTCTTCGAGCGTAATGTGTTTCTTGGTTCGCAAGCCTTGTTCGCGTATTATTTGAGAACGTTTATTAGCAATATCTTTTGCTTCTTGTTCCGAAGTAAGTACGTTAAACTTATCACCGGCTTGTGGTGCTCCGTTTAAACCAAGAATTTGTACTGGAGTTGACGGACCGGCTTCATTCAATCGTTGATTACGTTCGTTAAACATAGCTTTTACTTTGCCATAGTATGTCCCGGCTAAAACAATATCGCCTACTTTGAGTGTTCCATTTTTTACCAGTACATTGGTTACATAACCTTTCCCTTTATCGAGCGACGATTCGATAACAACACCTGATGCACGACGTTTAGGATTGGCTTTTAACTCAAGCAAGTCAGCTTCGAGCAACACTTTTTCGAGCAACAAATTTACATTCAATCCTTGTTTTGCCGATATTTCCTGCGATTGGTATTTGCCTCCCCATTCTTCGACCAACAAATTCATGTTGGCCAATTGTTCGCGTATTCGGTCTGGATTAGCTTCTGGCTTATCTATTTTATTAATGGCAAAAATCATAGGCACTCCAGCCGCCTGAGCATGGTTGATAGCTTCTATAGTTTGCGGTTTAATTCCATCGTCGGCCGCTATAACAATAATGGCAATATCTGTAACTTGAGCTCCGCGTGCACGCATGGCTGTAAATGCTTCATGACCGGGTGTGTCCAAAAAGGTGATTACTCGTCCATTGTCGAGTGTAACGCTATATGCACCTATGTGTTGAGTTATACCTCCTGCTTCACCTGCTATAACGTTGGTATTTCGGATATGGTCGAGCAGCTTAGTTTTTCCATGATCAACGTGTCCCATCACAGTAACAATGGGAGGACGTGGCACCAGGTCTTCTTCGTTATCAACTTGATTATCTTCGTAGTCGGTTTGAACGTCAACAGTGATAAATTCAGTTTTAAATCCAAATTCGTCGGCAATGATTGTGATGGTATCTGCATCGAGACGCTGATTAATGGATACAAATAGTCCTAGACTCATACAGGTAGCTATAACCTCATTGACAGGCACATCCATGAGGCTTGCAAGCTCATTTACCGATATAAATTCGGTAATTTTTAGTATATGCTTTTCTTTTTCTTGTTGTGCCAATTCTTCTTGCATTTTTTGGCTAATGGCATCGCGTTTTTCTTTGCGGTATTTAACGGCTTGCGATTTTGAACGATTCTCCATCATGGAGATAGTAAACTTGATAGAGCGTTCTACTTCTTCGTCGTCAACTTCGAAACGGTGTTTTTTCTTCTTTTCTTTTTTGAAAAACTTTTTGCTCGGTTTTTCTAATTCTTTTTTTGAAGGAGCTTCAGTTGAATCTGTGTTGGGAGCAACTTTGGAGATTTTGATTCGTTTGCGTTTACGTTTTTTGTCGTCTTTATCGCTCGAAGTTGAAAATACAGGCTTTGCACTTTTTTCTGTATTGCCTTTTTTGGAGTCTGACGAATCTTTGGGTTTAGCATGTTGTTTTTGAAACTGATTTACATCAATTTTACCAATTACATTAGGTCCTTCGAGCTTGATTTTTTCGGTACGAAAAATTTCTTCTTCCTTATGTTCCTTTTTAAGCTCATCTTTTTCAGCTGGTGTTTCACTTACAACCTGTTCTTTGTCGACTTGTTCTTTTTTAGCTTGTTGAGGTTCTTCTACAACAGGTGTAGATTGTTCTTTTTTTTCTTTCTTTCTTTTTTCTAAATCAATTTTTGTAATGACTTTAGGAGTTTCTAGTTTAGGAACAGAAATTTTAATTTCTTCAACAATAGGCTGGTCTTTTTTTTCTTCAACAGGAGTAGATTCTTCTTTTTTTGTTGCTTCTTGTTTAACAGGTTCTTCTTTCTTTGCTGGTTCCGATTTTTTAGTTTCCGTTAGGTCAACTTTGCCAAGAATTTTTGGTCCGGTAATAATAGGCCTGGTAAGAGGAATTTCTTCTTCCTCATCATCAGTTTCAGGATCTTGAGTTTTTTTAGCCGATACGTCATCAATACTGATGCTTTGTGTATTTTTGGTAGATATATTAACATTTTCGGCTTTGATTTTTAGATTTTTATCGGAACTAAATTCTTTAAGCAAGTCCTGATACATTTCCTCAGTAATCTTTGAGTTCGGATTCTTTTTGAGCTCAGAAGTGTCGTATTTTTTGCTTTGTAAAAAATTAATAATGGTTTCGACAGATACATTTAGCTCTTTTGCTACTTTTGGCAGTCGTGGTGTTTTTGCATCGCTCATAGCTCTGGTATTTTATTATAGAATGGCATAAAAATTATTCGAATTCGGCTTTTAACACATCCATAACATTTTGAATGGTTTCTTCTTCAAGGTCTGTTAAACGAGCTAAGTCTTCGATAGAGTATTTGAGGACGCTTTTAGCTGTATCGCAGCCGATTTTTTTCAATTCATCTATAATCCATTCGTCTATTTCATCGGCAAATTCGTCAAGGTCGATGTCTTCTTCTTCACCCTCAATAAGGTTCCTGTAAACATCAATTTCGTATCCTGTAAGTTGACTGGCTAATTTAATATTATATCCACCTTTTCCTATGGCAAGCGAGACCTGATCGGGGTCGAGATACACTTCGGCTCGTTTTTCGCTTTCAATAATTTTAATTTCCGATATCTTAGCCGGACTTAATGCACGTTGAATATATAGAGCAGTATTGTTTGTATAGTTAATAACGTCGATGTTTTCGTTGCGTAATTCTCTGACGATACCATGAATTCTAGATCCTTTAACACCCACACAAGCTCCCACCGGGTCTATTCGGTCGTCGTACGATTCTACGGCAACTTTGGCACGTTCGCCCGGAATACGAACTATTTTTTTAATAGTAATGAGCCCGTCATAGATTTCGGGTACTTCTTGCTCAAACAAACGCTCAAGAAAAACCGGAGAAGTGCGAGAAACAATAATATTAGGGATACTATTTTTCATTTCTACTTTAATTAAAACTCCGCGAACTACGTCACCCTTTTTGAAAAAGTCGGTTGGAATCTGTTCGCTTCGTGGCAAAATAAGTTCATTACCTTCGTCGTCGAGCAAAAGTATTTCTTTTTTCCACACCTGATATACTTCGCCAACAACTATTTCGCCTATCTTTTCTTTATATTTATTAAATACATTGCTCTTTTCGTATTCGAGAATTTTCGATTGAAAATTCTGACGCATGGCAAGTATAGTGCGACGATTAAATTTTGTTATTTCTATTTTTTCTGATATTTCTTCATCCACTTCAAAGTCTTCGTCTATTTTTTTTGCTTCCGATAAAGGAATTTGCGAAACAGGATTAACAAACTTTTCGTCGGGAACTACGATGCGATTGTGCCATATTTCAAGGTCATTCTTATCGGGGTTAAGAATAATATCAAAATTCTCGCTTGTTCCATATTCGCGTTTGATAGCATTTAGCAAGACCTCTTCCAATATTTTCATTAATGTAGGACGATCGATGTTTTTTTGTTCTTTAAACTCGGTAAAAAACTCCATTAAGTTCAAATTCTTCATAAGCGTAACTTAATTAAAAAATAACTAGTTTAACTTGTTGTATATACTCGTTAAGCATTACTATTTCGCGTTTTTCTTTTTTATTTTCGACTACAATAGTGGTACTAAGTGGTGTGTATTCCTGTAAAATGCCTATGTGCTTTTTACCATCTCGGGTTTTTACTTCTACCTTTTTTCCAATATGTTTTTGAAATTGAATGGGAGCACGAAGTGGTTTGTCTATTCCGGCAGATGAAACAGTAAGTTCCAGATCGGATGCTTCGGGCATATATTGCAAAATGTGTTTTAAAACTTTTGTGCAGTCGTCAATTGTTATACCGGCAAGACTTTCAATATATATAGTTACTTGTTGCTGATTTTTTTCAGCAACCTCTATTATTTCGAAGTCTTTGCCAATATTGGCTGTTTGAGCAATATGTATCAATTTTTCTTTGAGCATACTATTTTTTAAAAAAACAGGGGACTAAATGTCCCCTGTCAATTTCCCCTCAAAAAGTGTTGCAAAGTTAATAAAAAATATTATTCAATAGATTATTTTCATTGATTTTATTTGACAGATTGAATGTATTCGTTTAGCTCATCTATCGAACTTTCGAAGCTAAATGCATCGTTTACCTTAAAGTAGTTATTTTTGTCGTAAGTGTATTTATATGCATATTTAGCAAATTCGAGGCGACTGTTTTCAAAACCAAATGTTTTCATAATGTCTCTTACTTGTACAGAAAGCAGGCAGTTTGAACTGCTTATTTGCTTTGCCAGTGTAAGTTTTGCATCTTCAAACGATTTTGATTTTATTGATGTTAGAGCAGATTGAAAATCTACATCATTCATGGGACGCTGACAACCTGTTGCATTCGATTGAGCTGGTTGAATTACTGCTTGTGTTATGGGTATGGTATGTGTTTGACTGGTGGTAGTTGTTGTTTGATGAGTTACAACGGTAGATTGTTGAACTCCGCTTACAGCAGTTTGAACTTGTATGCCGGTTGGTGTTTCGTTGATATTAATGTTCATATTGATTTCATCTGAGTTATTATTGGCGGGTGTAGTAGTAACTACTGGTTGAGAAGTCTGTTGAGTAACTTGAGGTTGCATAGAAGTGGACTGAATGGAAGGATTGGATGAGGGTAAAATAGTAAATGATGCATCTATGTCTCGGATTTCATAATTACCTTTTTTAGGATTTTTGCGAATCATGTATTTTACATGACACCAGTTTCCATCTACATCCACAACCTGATAAGTTTTATCTACACTACCTAGTTTAGGGTCTTCGAAAATAATTTTCACTTTACCCCACTTCATGTTTACGGGTATATTTTCGACTAAATAACTGGCTTCCTGATTAATTTTTTTTCCGTCAACAATGACCCAGAATTTTTCTCCCTCTTTGGTAAAAAAACTGAGCATTCCTTGCGAATAGGTAAAATCAACGGCAATCAGGATTGAAAAAATTAGGCTAATTGTTTTCATAACTATTTATTTTTAAGGTTTTCTAATTCGGGGACTTTAACTTTTTGTGGAGCAAAATTAATTTGTCGTCCGTAAATAAGTTTTACATCGAGAACTTTACTTTTGAATTCTGGAATAGCATCGGCATATTCGAGAACTTTATATGCCAATTCGTCGGGACGATCCTTGTATGTTAGATTTAGCTTGGTATAGTTTTCGAAACTTACAATTTCGATATTACCACCAAAACGGCCATCGCTAAGTAGCTTATCGCGTAGTGTTCGAAAATCACGAAATGTGCCAATAGAATAGAAGCGAAGCTCGAATGGTGTACCATTGTTGACCCATCCTCCAATGTATGAGTTAAATAAATAAAGTAGTTTTGTTATACCTTTATTTACAGCTTCGCGAACTCCTTCATACAAAACCGATTGCCTATCCATACCCGATTTCCAGTCGCTTTCGAGTGCAATGGTTCCCAAGCCTTCGGCAGTACAATTATCGTACGCTTTGGCTTCTATAATAACCTTCTGAGCTGTACGTGTATCGAAAGCTTCGCTTCGAGAAGAAGTAATAATATTGGATATGAGGATAACAAACTGAGCATCGGCTTTCATGCCAATGTGTTGTACATAAGACTCCTGATTGCCCTCGGATTGAAAAATACCTTGTGCTTCTTTGAGCAAAGCAACTGAGCGTTCTTTTTCAATATAACGATATTTACGTTCGGCCAGATATTCGTTAATTCGTTCTACAGCAAAATCGTAAATGGCTTTGTCTTCAGGCTTCACTTTTCGAGCATCGTACATAACCAAAAATCGTACTCCCCCTATGGCTTTTGCCAATAACTGCATATCGGCCTTAAGCGGATTCAAGCTCACCTTTGCACGAATAGTTATTTCGTAACGGTCGGGGAAAGGAACTTCCTTCAAGACACTGTACGATGCAACATATCCTTCTGTTTTGGCCGAAATAGCATCTTTTACCACAACAAAATTTTCCATATTAGTTTCGGAGCTTATGGCTACACCAGCGGCTTGTCCAACTGCATTTCGCAAAGCATCCTGTAAAGCATCGTCGCGTTTTAAGCCAACGCCTTTTGCTTCAACATCTTTTAGGCTATTATCGTTTTGAAGGTTGCTATTGACCGTTATTATAGTAGGTTCTGCAACGGTCGAAATGGATGGTTGCGAAGGTTGAGCCATTTGCTCTGTTTGCTTATTCGATTTGTTTTTCTTTTTTTGGGCATTTGCGTCAAATACAAAAAAGCAAAAAACAAATGCTAATAACATGATTTGATAATTCATACGCTCTACATTTTAAATCAACATCATTAAAAACTTACCAATTTTACCAGCAACCTGTCCAATTTTTTGCCAGTTTACTTTTTTTAAGCTCTTATTATCGATAACCATTTTGCCGGGTTCGGTGCGTAAAACATCCAATACTTCGACACCTTTTTTGTAGCCTATTTCTTTCATTATTTCTTCGCTGGCAGATAAAATTTTCGGAAATTTTCCGGTTTTTGGATCATATATTTTCGATAAATCGAGTACGAGGTTGTTGTTTTCATCAACAATAATAGGAAACATTGAAGGATCGAATTTTTTACCGCCCAAGTTAAATGCAAGGGCTTGTATTGTCTGGTCTTTAACATTGTCGGGTACCTGATTTACAATATCACTCAGTGTGGTAACTTTTTTAAGTGTAGGGATATCAGAATGAATAGCAGCAGCTAAACCATCTTGTTCGTACAATGGAACTCTCATTCTCACCTCAATAATTCCATCCTTCTCAATAGGTTCACCCACCATTTTTGCTCCTTTAATGATACCATCTACCCGTGTATAAATATAGTCTCGGCTTGTAATCATGTCTTGCACAGTTGTTTCGCTAGTAACATTAACTCCTTTAATGATTTCCAGCAAATTGCGTTGAGCATCAACAATTGCACCGCGTTGAGCCATAAGTTTTGCCTGAGCCAGATTTTTAAAACGTTCGTTATCTATTACCGACTGTCCTTTTGCTTCGATGTACTGATCTGTCCAGTTTATCTGACCATTGGGCTTTTCCTGAATAATGGGCTTTGATTGCTCAATAATTTGTTCAATATTAATTGGTTTAACTTCTTCTGCAACAGCAGGTTTGCTCTCTGATGGACGTCTTTCGATAGTATTATTGGATTGAGTGGGTATGTTGTTAACAGGTTTAGCCTCCATTTGGGGGCTAACTTCTTTCGATGTTGAAGGTATAACTATTTGTTCCTGCTGAGAGTCTTTAGTTTTTTTTGATTTTTTTCTGTTTTGTGCATGAAACGATAAAGTCAACATAACACATAATAAAAGCATAAGATACGTTTTCATATTCATGTAGATTTAAATTATTAAGTCGGTTTTTATTTTCAAATTTAATGCCAAAATTTATTTTTCACCAAATTTTATGTAAAAGTAAAAAAATTTTATTTACATCAGAACATTTTTTTAAAAAAGCTGAGTAGCTTCTTTTTTTAGAAAATCGATGGCTGTCCTAATAGGAGTAGGGGATTAAGCAACATCCATTTTGCCATTATTTTTTTGGCTAAGCAGTAAGCCCCCGACTTCGTTACTTTTTATACTTAATTTACTGATATACAAATACATAAAAAAAATCATGCAAGCACTACACGATATGGTATGTAATTATATTTCAATAGGTTATTTTATTAAAAAAGGGATTTCATTTAATTTTAAACTGGTTTTGCTTAATATACTCTTTTTTAGAATATGTTGAACCATGGAGTACGATAAGTAGCTTGACTTTATTCCCAAATAGCTTCTCAACTATTTGAACGGCTTTTTTGGGCGAATTCGGCGATGTTTTTACTCTTACAAACATGAGGCTAAGATCATTCAATTTATCTTAATTAAAACATATTTATTCAAAAAGTTATTAACAGATACCGTTAATTAGACACTACAAAACAGTTTTTAAAACCAGAAAAACATAAATTGATGTATGTCAATTTGTTAAATTTTTCAAAAACCGAAATTTTTAAAAAAATGACGAAGTCTGGAGGCTTTAAACAGCCTCAATAACTGCATTGCGGTCTATTTTCT
>CALGPK010000071.1 GCA_937960415.1 uncultured Bacteroidales bacterium
ACCAAAAAGTAAAAATGGCTTTGGCAAATATACTGCCCTTCGAACATGCTGTGGCAAAGTAAGTTGGATTGGATTTTAATTCGTTTGTTGTGTAATTGAAAAATTTAATGTACATTCGATATAAAATTTATGCTAAAAAAAGTATTGTGAAAATTGCTGTTTTACAGCCCGAAAGAACGAACAGTTTGTCCGAAATCAGTAAATACGAGCCAGTAGTAGATCCATTGCCTTTTTTGCGAGATCATATTGTGCAAGTAATATCTTTATCTAAAAACGAAAGCGAAGTATCACTCCTGCAAAAACTTGGCGGTTACGATTGTTATATAAATTTATGCGATGGTGCAGCAGACGATGACAGAGCAGGTATAGAGGTTGTACATTTTTTAGAAAAATATCGTTTGCCCTTTACCGGTGCCAGCAGTTCTTTTTACGATCCTTTGCGTAGCGAAATGAAACGTGCAGCTGTTGTTTGCAAAGTTAACGTACCAGCAGCATTTTATGCAAAAAGAGTAGATGATATTAGTCATACATGGAATATATTTCCTTGCATCGTTAAGCATCCACAAAGTTATAGTAGTATAGGATTAACAAAAGATTCTGTTGTTGAAAACTCAATACAATTAAAAAAACAGGTACAAATAAAGATTGAAAAATTTGGGGGAGCTTTGATAGAAGAATACATAAAAGGCAGAGAATTTACCGTGTTAGTTGTTTCGGTAGACAAAGAAAAGGTGGTAGCATTTGATGCAGCAGAAATTATTTTTCCAGAAGGTGAACATTTTAAACATTTTGAATTAAAATGGTTGCACCATAGAGCAATGAAATACAAAAAAGCAGATACGGAAACGTTAAATAATGTATTGAAAATGATAAGCATAAACATTTTTAAGCAAATGCAAGGAAATGGTTATGCTCGTTTCGATTATCGCATCGATAAAAACGGAGAGATATATTTTTTGGAGTTAAATCCTAATTGTAGTGTTTATTATCCCGAAAGTGATCGATCGAGTGCTGATGAAATTTTAAAATTTTATCCTCATGGACACGACCTTTTTACAGAATATATTTTGACTTATGCTATGCAACGTTTTATTTAATTTTTAAGTCATTGCAATAAACAATTTATTTCGATTATTTTTGAGCTAAAAAAGCATGAAATTTTATATCGAAACTTATGGATGTCAGATGAACGTTGCCGATAGCGAGGTGGTAGCATCTATTTTAATAGAGCACGGATTTATTCATACCAAAAACATCGATGAGGCCGATATTATTTTGGTAAATACGTGTAGCATACGCGAGAATGCAGAAACACGTGTACGTGGACGTTTAAAAGTTTTTCAACAAATAAAAAAACAAAAGCCAACCATAAAGATTGGTGTATTGGGTTGCATGGGCGAGCGACTTAAAGAAGAATTACTTAAACAGGAAGTAATGGTAGATATGGTCGTTGGTCCCGATTCGTATCGTCTATTGCCAAACACAATTCACAAGTTAGATGTTGAGAAAGTTGTAGAAACTACTCTCTCGGACGAAGAGACATACGAAGAAATATTGCCGTATCGTACCGAGAGCAACGGAATATCGGCTTTTGTTTCTATTACACGTGGCTGTCAGAATTTCTGCTCGTATTGTATTGTGCCGTATGTAAGAGGTGCAGAGCGTAGCCGTAGCCCCGAATCTATCATTCAAGAAATCAACGGCTTAAAGGAACAAGCATTCAAAGAAGTAACACTCATTGGTCAGAATGTTGATTCGTACCGGTACAACAATTTCTCTTTTGCCGATTTACTGGAATTAGTAGCCCGACAATTTCCTGCGCTTCGAATTCGTTTTAGCACCAATCATCCTAAAGATATGACAGATCAGTTGCTACGGGTAGTTGCATCGTACGATAATATTTGTAAACATATTCATTTACCAGTTCAGTCGGGAAGTAATAAAATATTGAAACTAATGAATCGTGGATATACTCGTGAACAATATTTACAGCGAATTGCTTCTATTTACAAGCATATTCCAGATGTTGCTATATCAACAGATATCATGGTTGGTTTTTGTGATGAAACATTAGCAGATCATTCGCAAACCCTATCATTAATGAAAGAAGTTGGCTATGATTTTGCATTTATGTTTAAATATAGTGAAAGAAGTGGAACTTATGCGGCAAAACATTTAAATGATAACGTACCTGAAAAAGAAAAAATACGACGGTTAAACGAAGTTATAGCCCTGCAAAACGAATTAAGCTACGAATCGAAAAAACACGATGTAGGTAAAGTTTTTGATGTGCTCGTCGAGGGCTATTCAAAAAAATCGAAAAAACAAATGATGGGACGAAATTCGCAAAACAAAGTAATTGTATTTGATGCACATCATAATACTTGTATCGGTGATGTTGTAAAAGTAAAGGTCGAATCGTTTACATCTGCAACGTTAATAGGTAAAATATATGAGTAAAACAGAAGATTTCAGACAATATCGTCAAAAAATGAATGAGCGAATTTTACGCTCCAATAATACCGTAATTAAACGCATTTATAGCTTAGATACATTGGCTTATGAGCCAGGAACGCTCGATGCAAAAACAAAAGAAATGCTTGGATTGGTTTCGTCGCTTGTGCTGCGTTGCGACGATTGTGTTAAATATCATATAGAACAGGCATATAAAGCCGGATTGACCGAACAGGAGTTTTTTGAAGTCCTGTCTATTGCTTGTTTGGTAGGTGGAACTATTGTAATACCCCACATGCGAAGAGCCGTTGAGTATTGGGATGAATTGAAGATTGAAAATATTTAACAAAATATTCGATAATTAAAAATAATTATCTAACTTTAAAGCTATGTAAAACCAAAAAAAATGTTTATGAAAATCAAAAATTTATGTCTTAGCTTACTGGCTTTGTTTGTTTTTAACATTGCCTTGATAGCACAAACCATTGACAAATATGCGGTGGATGGTGCTTTGTATTTTAAATTTAAAGACAATGTAGAGTTAAACTATCCAATTAAAGCGGGAAAAGTTTTGCCCGAGAACATTCCATTTTTAAACGCATTAAAAGATAAATATGGCATTTCATCAGTACGTAATACTTTCTGGCAAACAACAGATCCACGATTGCATCGCATTTTTAGGGTTCATTTTGACAAAAAAGAAATGATAAACGAATTTATTCGCGATTTATCGAATGTTCCTGAAATAGAATATGCCGAAAAAGCACCTTATTTTCCGATTCGTTTTACACCGAACGACTATGGTACAAATACCGACAACACATGGCATTTAGATAAAATTAGTGCCAAACAGGCATGGGATATAACACAAGGAAACCCCAATATTTATGTTGCCGTTATAGATAATGCTATAGATATTAGTCATCCGGATATTGCTCCCAAAGTACACCTTGCAATAGACTTGGGTGATGGTGATAATGACCCTAAACCTCCTCAAAATACTACTATATGGTCGCACGGTACCCATACTTCTGGCTTGGCGGTAGCAGCAACCAATAATGGTACCGGAATCTCTTCAATAGGTTTTAATTGTAAGCTTATTGCCATTAAAGCAGGTGCCGATGCTGATGGTGGACAGGGTGTTTCGGCTATGTTCGAGGGAATTACCTGGGCTGCCGATAATGGAGCACATGTAATCAATATGTCGTTTGGAGGACCTTCATACTTTCAAACCATGCAAATGATAATTGATTATGCATATAATAAAGGCTGTGTACTTGTAGCTGCTGCAGGCAATAATGGAGATGGTTCAGAAGACCCAAACAATGTTAATTATGTTGGTTATCCGGCTGCCTGTAATCACGTTATTGCTGTGGGAGCTACCAATGGCAATGATGTAGCTGCTTCGTTTTCAGAATATGGTACATGGATAGATGTGATGGCACCCGGAGGATACAAAAATGATGGAGGCTTGCTCGATATTTTGTTAAATAGAGGTGTACATAGTACCACTGCAGGGAATAGTTATGGTAAAATGGTAGGTACATCAATGGCATCCCCCATTGTTGCAGGATTATGTGGTTTGATGAAATCGGTAGACCCTAATTTAACACCCGACCGGTTAACTTATTTATTAAAGGCTTCGTGCGATAATATCGAATCACTTCAAGATGCAGCTCATCAAGGTAAAGTTGGAGCAGGACGAATCAATGCTTTTAAAGCAGTTAAAATGGCACAGGATAGTATACAACCAATTGTTGCAAACTTCACTTGTTCGGGTAATTTTATAAATGCCGGCGGATATGTAAACTTTAGCGATTTGTCGGTGGGTAATATCACATCATGGAATTGGTCATTTCCAGGAGGGAATCCATCAACATCAACGCAACAAAATCCACAAAACATTGTTTACGATACACCAGGAACTTATCCTGTAACTTTAACCGTATCGGATGGAACACATTCAAGCACCGAAACTAAAACAGCATACATTACGGTTATGCAACCTGTTCAATCGGCCTGGATAGAACAAGCCAGTGGTTTTACATCGATGTATAGGGGGGTTTATCACATATCTATTGTTAACGAAAATGTTGCATGGGGAATTGCTGTTGATGGTACCAATGGGCAACCCGTGAAAGAATTTACTCGGACAACGAATGGTGGTACAACATGGACACCCGGTACAATTAGTGCTACCGGTGCACTTGCTCCTGCAAATATCTCGGCTGTTAGCGATTTAAAAGCATGGGTAGCTATGTATCCAACCTCGGGTGCAGGAGGAAAAGTTTATTTTACGTCCGATGGTGGACAAACTTGGGTAAACCAAAACAATGCTTCGATGTTTTCCAATTCGGCTAGCTTTTTAAATGTAGTACATTTCTTCAACGAAAATGAGGGCTTTTGCATGGGCGATCCTGTCAGTGGGAAATTTGAACTTTATTATACCAGCGATGGTGGTCAAACATGGACAGCTGTTAATGCTGCCAACAATCCAAATGCACAATCGGGCGAAATGGGATGGACAGGAGTTTATGCCACATATAACAATACTGCATGGTTTGGTACAAACAAAGGCAGAATTTACAAAACCACCGATAAAGGCGTAACATGGACAGTTTATAATACAGGACTTACTGATATAAGTGATATCAACTTCAACAACGAAATGAACGGCGTTGCTTTACAAAAAGTATATAACACCAGTACAGGTGCAATCACCACCTTTAGCGTAAAGAAAACAAACGATGGTGGAGCCAACTGGACAACCGTAACACCAAGCGGACCTGTATGGAAATCGGATTGGGCTGCTGTACCGGGCGTTCCTGGCAAATATTTTTCGGTAGGGACCGACGGAGGAGCATCAGGTTCAGCTAAATATGGAAGCTCTTATAGTTTAGATTATGGTGCAACATGGACACATATTGATACCGGAGTACAATACATCTGTGTAGAATTTTACAACGATATGATTGGATGGGCTGGCGGATTTAGCATCAATGCTACTACAAGCGGTATTTTTAAATGGGATGCTTCTACACAGGTCAAACCTTTGAACGAAAACGCACAAATAAAACTTTATCCAAATCCAACCAGCGATGTACTGAATATTATATCAGAAAAGCCTATATTCCAAATAACCATATTCAATACAATAGGACAGGTAGTAATGAGCGAAAATGTTCTACAAAATACTTACATGCTTAATGTTTCAGCCCTTAAAAAAGGAGTTTACCTTATAAAAGTCGATCACGAAAAGGGTACTAATACTTATCAAATGATGGTGGAATAAACTATTGTTAACTGTAATTATCACAAATTATGCAACAGAACACTGTTGCATAATTTGTTTTGAAACACATTGTACCGAAGCTCGCTTTGTAACATAACTTTTTTTTTTACATAAAAAATGTTATGTTTGCATAAAAAACATGAATTTAACAAATTGGGCACTTATATTGGGTGGTTCTTCAGGAATTGGATTAGCTTGCGCCAGAGAACTTGCGAAAAAAAAATATAACTTAATAATTGTTCATAGAGATGGTAAAATTGGCAGTCGAACATTAGAAGAACATATATTAAAATGGAAAAATGGATTTAATATAGAAATACTAAGAGTAAATACAAACATTAATACAGACGAAGGAAAAGAAGAACTAAAAAACACACTGCTAAAAATACCACAAAAAAGCTTAAGAATCTTTATACACTCTGTTGCCGATGGTCATATAAAACCATTTTTTGATAGCGAAAATGCTCTTTCCGAAGAAGATCTTTTGTACACGATAAACTCCATGGGTGTGAGTTTTGCAACATGGACACAATGGCTTTTTAAAAATAATTTGTTCTCGAATCATGCTAAAGTATTTGGTTTTACAAGCGATGGCTGTCGTAAGGTTATTAAACACTATGGAGCTGTAGGAGCAGCCAAAGCTGTTTTAGAAACATTATGCCGCTACATGGCTGTTGAACTCGCTAGTCATGGTATATCTGTCAATTTACTTTGTCCGGGTGTAGTAAATACCAAAGCAATTCGAGTATTCCCTGATGCTGCTAACTTTATAGAACAGGTTACACAAAAAAATCCTCAACACAAATTAACTACACCCGAAGAGGTGGCTCAATTGTTAGTGGCTCTTGCTGAAATCAATTCAAACTGGCTTACCGGCGAAATGATACATATCGATGGAGGAGAACAACATGTATTCTAACGAACTTCATCAAAAGCTTTTGAAACGATTGCCTTATCAGAATCCCTTTTTATTTATCGATAACATTATAGAAATCGACGAGAAAAAAGTCATTGCGTCTTATTTTTTTCACGAGGATTCTTTCTTTTACAAAGGACATTTTACGCACAAACCTGTTACACCCGGTGCTATTATGCTTGAGTGCATGGGGCAGGTTGGATGTGTATTACATGGTATTTATTTATTAAAACTATACGAACAGTCCGTTTCTTTCGAGCCCGTGTTGGGTTTAATGGAAGGAAATTTTTTCAACCCACTTCCTCCTCATTCGTTTGTAACCATTGAATCAGAATTGCAATATTTACGAAATAATTACATTTCTTCTATCATTCACTTATACGACTCTAAGCAAACCTTAATAAGTATGGCTAAAATTCAATGCAATTTTATTATTTATGACAAATAAACGGGTGGTTATTACAGGAATGGGCGTTTTATCGCCCATTGGGAATGAGGTTAATGCATTTTTAACATCGCTACTGGAGTCGAAAAGTGGAATACAAAAAATTAGGCAGCTCGAAGAATTGGGTTTTGGATGTAAGGTAGGCGGATTGGTCAATTTAGAAAAATCTCCCTGTTTTTCGTACATAGAAAAATTTTTATTGTCCGATGCCAGTAGCGTAGTTAAATATGCCGTATGTGCCGGATTAGAAGCATGGAAAAATGCAGCACTGGCAATACCGGAGAATTTAGATAACGAACCTGATTATGATACGGGAATTATTGTAGGCAGTGCCATTGGTACGGTTGATATTTACGAAAATAAAATTTTACCAAACGTTCACAACAAAACTTTACGTCGTTTGCGTAGCACCATTGTAGAACACAGCATGTTAAGTGCTCCATCAGCCAATTTAGCCGGCATTTTGGGGCTTGGAAATTGGATTGGGTTTAACTCATCGGCGTGTTCTACCGGTACAGAGGCTATTGTACTTGCTTATCATCATATAAAACAAGGTAAGGCAAAACGTATGCTTGCTGGGGGTGTCGATATGTTTACTCCTGCCGGTTGGGCTGGGTTTGATTCCATGCGGGTTACTACCCGATTGCACAATGAAGAACCACAAAAAGCAAGTCGTCCGATGAGTGCATCGGCGTCGGGTTTTGTGCCTGCCGAAGGCTGTGGTATGCTTGTGCTGGAAGACTACGAAGAAGCCATAAAACGAGATGCTCCTATTTTTGCCGAAATTGTAGGAGGACACGTTAATAGCGGAGGACAACGCAAGGGAGGAACCATGACAGCACCCGCTTCTGAAGGTGTTGTACAATGCATACAAGCCGCTTTACACGAAGCCGGTTTAAGTGGTCATCAGATAGACCTTATTGCCGGACATCTGAGTTCGACTATGGCCGATGTGTTAGAGATAGAAAACTGGAAAAAAGCATTAGCCGTTGATAAACAAGTGTTTCCTTATATCAATTCGCTAAAATCACTTACCGGACATTGTATTGGTGCAGCCGGATCTATCGAAACTATTGCTGCCGTATTGCAGCTAAAACATCAATTTGTTCATGCCAGTTTAAATTGCGAGGACCTTCACCCCGATATCGAAAAAAACATCATTCCCCAAAAAATACCCCATCAAATTCAAAAAAATGTATCTTTGCATTATGCAGCCAAATCAAGTTTTGGTTTTGGCGATACAAATGCTGTTCTAATCTTAAAAGCAATATAATTATGAATGAAACTGTATTACGTAACGAAATTATCGAAATTTTAAAAAAATATGCTATTGACAAAAAAATATTCGACAATTTACCGGAAAATCCTCATATTACCAACGATTTAAAAATTAACTCTGCCCGATTGGTTGATATTGTTATTGATATGGAAGAAAAATTCAATATCGAAATCGAAAACGAATCGTTAAAAAAATTGGTTTATCTGAACGATATTGTACACCTGATTGAAACAAAAATCAAAATGGTGTAATGCTTAAACTTTTTAAATATTATCGTCGCTTCGGTTTTCGTTTTTGCTTGTATCATATCAAACATTATTTAGGTTTACCTACCTTAAAATATATTTTTATTTCTACGTGGCACGAATGTAATGCAAACTGTAAACATTGCTACGAAAAATTTGAGGCGAAAAAAACTCCCATTTAACCACAGAACAAGTTAAATCGATTATTGATGATTTTTTATGAACGGCATTTTAATATACCTCTGTAGCGGTGAATTTTTATCGCGTAAGGATGCCATAGAACTTATTGCTTATGCAAGAAAAAAATCTATATTAGTTAGTGTTGTAACCAATGGACTTCTTTTAAATGATGAATGGATTGATAAACTTAAAGAAGTTGATTTAAACCGTTTAATGGTATCCATAGATAATACAGATTCAACTATACACGACTCGAATCGCGGTATCGAAAGACTGTTTAATCGTGCTATGGAAGGGTTAAAAATAGCCACCCAAAAAGGAATAAAAACTCAAATATGGACTTTTACAAGTAAGTCGAACCATCACCATCTTAAAGCACTATCCGAACTCAGCAAAAAAGTAGCCAAGCAACCTGTTTTTGTCGTTTTTCCTCTATTATCAGGTCATTTATTTAATGCTTTTGAAGAAAATTTTACATCAGAAGAACGCGAAGCTATTCGGAATAAATACAACAACCTAAAAGAAATTATGCTCGAATTTCCTTACGAACATTCTGTATGTCGTGGTGGAGACAACGAACATATCAACGTAATGCCCAATGGCGAAGCTACCTTTTGCCATCCGGTACCCTACTTTTATGAAAATGTTTTGCAAGAACCTTTTGAAAAAATATTGCCGCGGATAAAAAAAGACTATCGGCGTTTTTTTAAAAAACAGTTCACGGGTCAATGTCCTGTTAATTTTAAAGAATACAGAGAAAACAATAACGGACGCTATATTTATGATTGATATTACTATAGCCATACTTTCGCATAATCATGCTCATACCGTTGAACGTGCCATACAAAGCGTATTATCTCAAAAACTGAACTCTACTTATACACTTCTTTTATTTGACGATGCCAGCACAGACGGAACACAAGAAATACTAAAGAAATACCATGAACTCTATCCGAATACCATACAGCTTTTTCTTTTTAGCCAAAACGAAGGTCCGGTAGTAAGAGCCAAACAAATTTACCAAAACTCAAAAAGCAAGTATCTAACCTGGCTTGATGCAGACGATTACTGGACGTATGAATATAAACTGCAAAAACAAATAGACTTTCTTGAACAACATCCAGAATACGTGGGTTGCTTTCACGATGCTCAAATCGTCTCGTCCATAAACAGCGAATCTACAATTGCCCAACGTCAATCATTACAAAAATACAAGTATTATAGTCAGTTTAATCATTACGAACCCGATTTTTATCCTTATCATTTAATTCAACGAACCATTATTCCAACGGCTTCTTTGGTTTTTAGAAATTTGAATTTCAATTACTTTTTCGATTCATATTCACTCCCTCCTTATTCGTTTAGTTGGGCATTTCAACTTTATATTATACGCAATAGCAAGTTTTACTATTTCAACGAATGTTGGTCGGTTTACTACGACCATGCCGAAGGGATAAGCAAAAAAATATTGTCCGAACAGTTTACTTTAAACAATATTCGATTGCTGCATTGGTTCAAAAAAGACACGTTTTACAAACACCATAAAAATAAAATTTATTTTACCATAGCACGTGAGTATGAAATATTAACTTACAAAGAAGGCAAAACCCATCCTAAATACGGCTTTCGGATGCAATATTACTACTTCAAAGCCTGGCTTATTACAGCATGGTGGTATATCTTATCTGTTGTTAAGAATACAATAAAATTAAAGAAATGAATCTCAGAAACATACAGAAATTATACAACAAAAGAATAAATTTTAAAGCATCCGTTTTGTTATCCTCCTCCCGACTTCGGCACTTTTTATACTTAATTTACTGATATACAAATATATGCAAAACAATTCAGACACTACAAACCTGTTTTTTTACTGTTTGTCATTTTGTTAAATTTTCAAAAAACAGAATTTTTCAAAAAAAAATACAAAGTCAGTAGAAATATCTGAATCAAGGTGTTTTAATCCAAGTTATTCATGAGTAGTTTTTATATGGATCTAATCCATGAATTTTTCTATTTAAAATCTGTTCTAATGCAAGAATTGAATTAAATTTACCGAATATTCTTGTATTTTTGTAATCAACAAAACATTTTTTATGGTACGTATCGTTTTAATGATTGTCTTTGGGTTTCTCATATCTTGTTCATCAAAAAAGACTGAATACAGTTACCTGGGCAACATGGAAGAACTTTTGCCCTGGATAGACAAAAGCGGAATTAAAGAAATAAACCACCCCGCACATCCGTATGCAGTTTTTGTCGATACCACAAGAGAATTTAGCTACGGATTTAGAGCTTATTACAAAGACATACGCCCCAAAAATCCGAAAAAAGTAGAAGCCTCGTGCAATGTTTACCCTTACAATTTACCTAATCAGGTTCAACTGGTTGTTGAAATGAAAGAAAATGACACAACCATTTTCTGGAAATCGGAAAAAATAAGCAATGGCAAGGTTGCTCAATGGAACAATATCGTTATCAGAGCAGATATTCCGCAAAATTTACCTCCCAATGTATTAATTCAAGTTTATTTATGGTCTCCTGCAAAAGAAGCAGCCTTGGGCGATAATTTTTTCATTAAATTTCAATAAAGCATGTATTTCGGTAAGAAAGTCGTTGTTGTGATGCCTGCATACAATGCAGAAAAGACGTTACGTGCTACGTATGCCGAAATTCCTTTCGATATTGTAGACGAAGTGATTTTAGTTGACGATGCCAGCAGCGACCGAACAGTTGAAATAGCATACGAATTGGGCATTCGTCATATCATACGTCATCAAAGAAACCTGGGATATGGTGGTAATCAAAAAACCTGTTACGACAAGGCACTCGAACTTCAAGCCGATTTTATTGTTATGCTTCATCCCGATTACCAGTATACTCCACGCCTTATACCAGCCATGGTTTCGTTGTTAGCAAGTGGACTATATCCCGTTGTACTCGGTTCGAGAATTTTAGGAAATGGCGCTTTAAAAGGTGGAATGCCTTTGTACAAATACATCTTCAATCGAATGCTTACATTCATGCAAAATTTCATCATGGGCAAAAAACTTTCGGAGTACCATACCGGATACAGATCTTATACTCGTCAGGTGCTTTTAAATATTAACTACCACGCCAACTCTAACGATTTTATATTCGACAATCAAATTCTGGCTCAAATATTCATGGCAGGATACGAAATTGCCGAAATAACCTGTCCAACAAAGTATTTCGAAGACGCATCATCGATAAACTTTGCCCGAAGTATTAAATACGGATTTGGTGTTATTAAAACTTCCTTACAGTATCGTTTTCATAAATGGAAATTAGCGAAGTATTCTATATTCTTAAATCAAAACCTATGACCCCGAGATGCCCCTTTTGCCAATCGAATCAAACAAAATATATTTTTCCGACATACGATTTATTGCAGCAAAACTGGACTGTTTACAAATGTTATTCATGTCGATACTATTTTCTATATCCCTTTCCTACAAAAGAGCAACTACAACAATCGTATCATTTTGAATATTATGGCAAAGGAGCAAAAAAATTCTCTTTTCCACTACTCGAAAACTTCATAAACATATACCGAAAAAAACGTGCTAAATTGCTTTATCGTTTGCTAAACAAGAAAACTCAAGCATATATTTTAGATATAGGATGTGGTAGCGGGCGTTTTTTAGAATACCTTTACAAAAAAGGTTTTTATCATTTGTATGGTGTCGAACTGCCGGGCTATAGTGCTCAACGTGCAGCCCAATATCCATTTATTAAGCTTCATATAACCGATATTTATTCTGTTTCGTTTAACGAAAAAATGTTCGATGCCATCACACTGTTTCATGTTTTTGAGCATCTACCCGATCCCAACATGGCTTTGCAACTTATTGGCCGATGGTTAAAAGACGATGGAGTATTGGTAATTTCTTTCCCCAATATTGCATCGCAACAAGCCCGATGGTTTAAAGGGCATTGGCTACATCTCGATCCGCCACGACATTTAAATTTCATGGAACCACAAGATTTTATTTCCAAAATGCAAATGTTTGGTTTTTGTTTGCTTACAACACAATACACATCGCTTGAACAAAACCCATTTGGCTATATTCAAAGCATTTTAAATATGTGTTCAAGCAAACGCGAACTATTATTCGAAGCCTTTAAAGGTCATAAGGCATATACTCAATCTCATTTTAAAGTACTGTGGTTACACTTTTTGTTTTTTGCTTTAAGTTTACCTTTTTTTGTATTGTTAGATATAATTGATTCGTTGAATCAACAATCGGGAACGGTATTATTTGTTTTTAAAAAAGAACCATTATGCAAAAAGGACGCCAATTAAAACCTCACATTGGGATATACGGACGTAGAAATTATGGTAAAAGCAGTTTTATCAATAGTATTACCGGACAGGATGTTGCTATTGTATCGGAAGTTGCGGGAACCACTACCGATCCGGTAAAAAAATCGTACGAAATAACCGGTTTTGGTCCTGTGGTGTTAATCGACACAGCCGGCTTAGATGACGAAGGAGAAATTGGTCAAAAACGCATCAAGAAAACTTTAGATACACTTTCTATTGTCGATTTAGCCATTTTAATCATTACACAAAATACATTCGACGATTTCGAAAAAAAACTGATAAAAGAATTTGAAAAATGGGATTTGCCTTTTATTGTGGTGTACAATAAAATAGATGCTTTTCCTCCAAAAACCGATTTCATTAAGCAAACCGAAGAATTCTTAAAGAAAAAACTATTTTTATTTAGCACTGTACTAAAAAACAATATCGACGAATTGCTTGCTTTGATTAAGGAATCGATACCCGAATCGGCTTACCGAACACCTGCATTGGTTGGAGATTTGATACAAGCAGGCGACATGGTTATGCTCATTACTCCCATTGATGTTGAAGCTCCCGAAGGACGCCTTATTTTGCCCCAGGTTCAGGTTATACGCGATGTGCTGGATCACGACGGAGTTTGCATTGTGCTTAAAGAGCGAGAAGTAGATGCTTTTTTGCGACATACAAAAATAAAACCTGCACTGGCTATTACCGATAGCCAGATATTTCTGAAAGCGAATGCCATGATTCCCGATGATATTCCCCTTACCGGATTTAGTGTGTTGTTTGCCCGTTACAAAGGACCATTTGACGAATATCTTAAGGGCACCCCAAAAATTTCGGATTTAAAAGACGGCGATAGAGTATTGCTGCTTGAATCGTGTTCGCATCATGTTTCGTGCGACGACATTGGACGCGTAAAAATACCCCGATGGATTAGCCAGTTTACCGGCAAAAAGCTTGAATTTGATGTAATTGCCGGATTAAGTTTATTAAGCCGTCCCATAAACGATTATGCTCTTGTAATTCAGTGTGGTGGTTGTATGATAACTCGTAAACAACTGTTTAATCGATTAAAACCTGCCATAGATGCAGGTATTCCTGTTACTAATTATGGCATGACCATCGCTTATATTCAAGGCGTATATCATAGGGCTATTAAGCCATTTGTAAAAAACATAGAACACGATTATCTGTAATGTACCTTTTTTTCAATTTTGCTCGTATAAGAAAAGAAATTTTTCGAGGATGAACTCATTGTTGTTTAATTACATTAAGACCATTGTACTCATAGAAGACGACCTTGCATTGACTTCGCTTATTCGATTTAAGGTAGAAGAAAAAAATTTAGAATTTATTTCGTTTGTTTTAGGAAATCAGGCACTGCCATACATTTGCCAACATGCCGACCATATTTTGTTGGTAGTCGATTACGAATTGCCCGATACCAACGGATTGACGCTTATAGAAGAAGTAAAAAAAACGTTTCCGCAAATTCCTTTTATAGCTATAACAGGTGCAGGAAGCGAAAAAATAGCCAGCCAATTTTTGCGTTTAGGTGCATTGGACTATATTGTAAAGGACTTTGGATTTTTAGAACATTTTAATACCTCTATTGACAATGTATTGCAAAAAATTACACTGCAGAAACAAAATGAATATCAGCAAAAGATTATAGCCGAAAAAGAATACAAATATCAACTCATCTTTAACAACATTACCGATGTTTATGCTATAATCGACCATCATTTTAAAATTATAGAAATAAGTCCATCGGTCTTCAATCTTTTGAATATTCCAGCAGGTATGCTTATCAATAAAACATTCTTTTACCTTATTCCCCAAAAAAAAGAATGGAAAGAATTATACAAAAAACTTAAGAATGATGGCTATGCTGAAAATTATGAACTACAAATTTATAACAAAACAAAAAAAATTAAGAAAATATGTTATGTTAATGCCCGTCTTGTAGATTATTACAATCAACGTGTAGTCATTGTTACGCTTCGCGATATTACCGAAATAAAACGTTTACAACAGGAACTTTTGCAAGTTACCACATTGATAGAAGAACGCGAAAGAACTAAATTATCGGAAAACCTGCACGATTTTGTAGCTCCGCTGTTGTCGGTAGCCAAAATCCAATTGTCGCGTGCTCTGGATGAGAACAAAACAGCTGACGAAAAAAAACAACTTATACAGGAAACTATTCAAATTATCGACGATGCAGTGCAAAAAATTCGAAATATTTCGAACGACATGATAAGCAATGTATTAACCGAATTTGGACTCGAAAAATCTCTTATGTATTATTTACAACGTTTTAAAGGGAGCGAATTTCCTGTCATCCATTTTTCATTTCAAACAACTAACGAGCGTTATCCTGCTTTTCTGGAAAATATTGTTTACAGAACCTGTATCGAGCTAGTTAACAACGGGATTAAACATAGTCAATCAAGTAATATAGAATTATCTATTTGCGAAGAAAACAAGGTTTTAAAGCTTTTATATAAAGACTATGGGATTGGTTTTGAATTTGATGCCGACAAGCTTTATCGAAAAAACAACGAGATGGGTTTGTTTAGTATTATTCATCGAATAAAAAGCCTTGATGGAAAAATTTATTTTTCAAGACCTGAAAAAGGAGTTATTTTCGAAATCGAAATTCCTATCAATGAAAACAAGGTTTTATAGTATATTGCTCTTTTTAATTCTAACACAAAGCTCATGGTGTCAGGTTTTTTACGATCGTTATGTAAATATTAAAATAGGGCAAGGGTTTTCTTTTGGGGGCATGGGCATTGCTGTCGAATATCGCTATAAGAAAGTGAGTGTTTTGGGCAGTTTTGGCTATCAGAGCGAGCAGTTGGTTTACGAACACCTCATTCCTTCATCGTGGAATATTTCGAGCGATATTCGATATTATTTGTCGAAACGTGATGGCAATTGGCAGTATTTTATAGGATTGCATGGAGGGTGGCTTTCGAATTATTACCATCCAGACATTGGCGAAAATTCGTATCAATACAATGTGTATGGAATAGCCATGCATACCGGCATAGAAATACGCGAAGAATTACTCAATTTCGAAATAGGTATGGGTATCGATCCCGGACGTCTAACCTTTTGGCCCAAAAAACATCCTTTCTACAACACAAGCTGGCATATAGCGTCCAACATTGGTATCGGTATTAATTTGTATGCCTTACAATCAAAATTAAAATACAACAAGAAAAAAGGGAATAACCAAAAAGAATCTATGAATCAAATCGTTGTAAACAACTACGAAAGCACTGTACAATATAACGCACAGGATAGTATTCACATTAAACTCGTTAAACAACAAGCTTCTGTATTGATAGAACAGTGCCAACAAGCCTTCAAATCAACTTACAACCGAGTGTTTTATCAAAACGACACATTGTATATTTGGAAGCCACTCGGAAACAAACGATATTTGTTTTTTAAAATACTATTACGAAATAAAAAGAGCGAGCAGTTTTATTGTATTAGCCTTAACGAAATGCAAAACGAATCAATAGTTTTCTTAATTCAAGACGACATAAGCACTCCAGAATCTGAAGATCTTCCTTTCATTATAGAAGAGCTGGAACATTATTCTAAAGCAATCAGAGGGCTGCTTTGTTATTACATACAACCACCATATTTGTATTTAAATGCAGAAAATGTCGAATTTTTTTATCAAAACGTTAATATTAAAGTAGATAAAGTACTTATTTGCGAAATGAAGTTTTAAGTCATATTAGTTCAAATGATTCATTGTGAGCTCTCAGATTAGAGCGAAGCAATGGACTTCCCCATTGTAAAAAATTACTTTTGTGGTACATTGCTATCAAAACCGGAAAACTTGATAATTCTGATAAAATAATTGGGATTATATAATAAAGCTTGCTTTTGCTTGGTTCTTAACTACTTCAAATAATCATCAAAATATTGGGTAACTTTTTTCATAAGGTGTATTCGGTCTTTTCCTCTAACATTATGAGCATGCGTAGGATAAACAAAATAATCGACCAGAATTCCGTTTTTTATACATTTTTCTAAAAATGCAAGACTATGCTGCAATACGACAGTATCATCTAAATATCCGTGAATAATCAAGGCTTTGCCTTTTAAATTTTTGACCTTGTTTAAGAGGCTAGTCTTGTCGTATCCGTCGGGGTTTTCTTGAGGAGTGTCCATATAACGTTCTCCATACATTACTTCGTAGTATTTCCAATCGATAACCGGTCCGCCGGCAACACCTACCTTAAACACATCGGGAAAAGTAGTCATGAGCGTAAGGGTCATAAAGCCTCCATAGCTCCATCCATAAACGCCAACGCGATTTTCGTCAACATACCCCTGACGAAGCAAATATTTTACAAACTCCATTTGATCGTGAGCTTCGTTAACACCCAGTTGTCGATAAATACAACTTTCGAACTCAAAACCACGATTGGCCGAACCTCTATTATCTACAGTAGCCACGATGTACCCGCGCTGAGCCATATAGTAATCCCAAAATGTTGCACCACCCAGCCATTCATCCTGAACAAGTTGAGCATGTGGACCTCCGTACACATACAGTATTAGCGGATATTTTTTGTTTGGTTCTAATGGAGCAGGTTTAACAATTCGACCATACAAATCGGTTTTTCCGTCGGCCGCTTTTATGGTTACCATTTCTATAGAAACCGGTTTATAGTCTTTTAACACATCGGGCAAATGGTGAATTTTTCGCATTTGTTTCCCTTCGTTGTTTGCTACAAAATACGTTGGAGGCGTAGTTTTATTTTCAAAAACATCAATGTAGTGAGTAAAACTTGTATTAAAGATACCTTTATGAGTGCCATTGCCCGTCGATACTACTTTCATATCGCCTGTGTGGATATTAAACTTTAATATTTGACGTTCCAATGCCGTAGGATAGGCTGCTTCGGCATATATCCATTCTTTTTTTGTATCTATGCCAATGTATGAGGTTATTACCCACGTTCCTCTGGATATCTGTTTAAATAAATTGGTTTTAGTATCGAACAGATATAAATGATTGAAACCATCGCGTTGACTTTGCCAGATAAATGATTCGGGAGTTACATAAACTACAGGATTTAAAGGTTCTACGTATCGTTCGTTTTTCTCTTCGAAAAGGGTTTTGATAAATTCACCTGTTTGAGGGTTATACATATTCATTTTCAGATGGTTTTGTTCTCTATTAAGCACTGCAACTAAAATATATTCATCATTATACGACCACGCTATATTGGTTAAATATTGCTCTTTTGGTTCACCGGTGTTAAGATAAATGGTTTTGTTGGTTTGCATATCGTAAACACCAATGCTAACCTCGTGGCTTTTCATACCTGCCATCGGGTAACGTATGGGTTTTGTTTCAGCTATTCGCTGTAGAATATCTACCAGCGGATATTCGGTAACCATAGTTTCGTCCATCCTGTAAAATGCTAAATAACGACCAGTATTGCTCCAGAATGTGCCTTTGTTTATTCCAAACTCGTTGCGATGAACACTTTTACCGTAAACAATACCTTTGTTATTGTCCGAACCAATGCACAAAGTTTTTCCGTTCGATGTGCTTACATATAAATTGTTTTGAATGGTGTATGCAACCGATTTGTTGTTTGTATTCACATCGAAATTGTCGGCACTATCGGGGCATAGAATCCTGGTATTTACCAAATTTCTTTTTATATCTAGTTCGCAAAAAACATGATTGTTTTTAATCCAGATGGTATTGTCCGATATCCATTCGTATGCAGGAAACAAGCGTATATCGTTAAATACACTGTCTTTAGTTATCTCAAAAAGACGCTGACCGGTTAAAACTACTTCTTCCTTTGCTTGCGAAATACTTTGCTGATATAGCTTATCACCTTTAACGTATGTAAATAACTGATTATTTCGCCATTGAACATAATAAATCTGTTGGGAATACATAGTACGATACAAACCTTGCACCGCTTCGTCGATAGACATTAGTTTTTCTTGGGCCCATGTATATGTGTTTATAACAATGGTTATTAAAACTATCGTCATTAAAATAATTTTCTTCATATATTTGTATGTTTTTATGTGGCTGTCAAAGATATATTATTTTTTTCAAATTATACCGTTGCTAAGCATCGTTCTTGGAACGCTAATGAAGCCATATTATACAAATCATTCGTTTAAATTAGAACCATTGGTTTCTGAAGGCAAAGAGGCTAAACATAAAATAGTTTTTATAGTTAATCGAGATGGTTCAACTCCGGAGTTAGAGCGTATTTACTTAGCTTACGGATTGATTAACGTACAACAGCTCGATTCAACCATCATGGTTAGTCTAAAATATGCTCAAACCGACAATTTTCTTAAACGCAATTTGTACGGCGATATTCGAACAGCCTATTTACAAAAAGATGCTGCCGAAAAGCTGGCTCGTGCATCGGCGTTATTGCGTTCGTGGCATCCCGATCTTCGTTTGGTGGTACTTGATGCAGCCCGTCCACTCAGCATTCAGAAACAGATGTGGGTCGATGTTACACTTCCCAACGGCGAAAAAGAAAAGTTTGTAGCCAATCCCGATTTAGGGTCGTTGCACAATTTTGGTGCAGCCGTGGATGTTACGCTCGCAAAATCCGACGGCACACTGCTCGACATGGGTACACCCTACGACACGTTTTCTGAATTAGCGTATACGGTAAACGAAGATGCACTGATAAAAAAAGGCAAGTTGACCGTCGAACAGGTTAATAACCGACGCATTTTGCGGAAAGCTATGACTGCCGCAGGTTTTATGCCCATCGAAACCGAGTGGTGGCATTTCAATTCTTGTTCTCGTAAGTTTGCCCGAGCCAACTATCCTCTTATTGTATCGCATATTTACGATGAAAATCCTGTTTTAGCACAAACATCACCTTTACCAACAACAGACACAAGCATCGAAGTCAAATCGAACATTTCATTTAAAATTCAGATACTCACTTCGTCGAAAAAGTACAGTGGCAAAGAACCTCACTTTAAAGGATTAAAAGTCCAAATGTATGTTCATAATCAATTGTATAAATATACAACGGGCAATTACCGTTCATTAGAACAAGCACTGATAGAACTCGATAAAATAAAACAAAAAGGATTTGCCGATGCGTTTATCGTTGCTTTTAACTACAACGAACGTATTAATATTCAAGATGCCATAGAACTTTTGCACAACGAGTGAATGGTGCTGTAAATCTGTTAGTTATGGTTTCAATAGTGCCCCAAACTTTTTTCCAAAAAAACTACTGGTAAATATCCTGGTTGCGCAATGGGACTGATATCGCATCTTCTTTTTTAAACCATACCATAAATTTTTGATTAAATGTATTTTTTTATAGATTAAGACAAGTATTTATTTGACGTAATTAGGTAAATTTACGCAACCATAATGTATTTATTGCGTAAAAGATAAAAAAATCTCTATGTACTTTCGAGTTATAGTAATTTTTTTGTTAGTAATAAACCAGAATGTAGCCCAGAACACGTATTATACGAGAGGTTCTGGAGGCAACTGGAGTAATCCTGGTACATGGAGTACAGCAGGCTGTAACGGAGCACCAGCTACCTCAATTCCTGGTCCGATGGACAATGTGGTAATTTGTAATAGTAATAGCGGTGGCGATGTTTCGGTAATTGTAGATGGTAACTTTACTATACAAGACTTAACAATTGGTACAGGTAATAATCATTGTTTTTTAATCGTTTCAAGTACTCATACCTTAAATATTAATGGAGATTTAAAGTTTAATGCAGGTAATGCAAATAAGACATTTAAACTTGATGTTGGTCAAGGTCAAGTTAATGTAAACGGAACATTTTCACTTTGGGGACCATGGAATGGTAGTAGTGAATTCTCTATAGGAGCGGGAACTCTTGTATTTAACCCTGCTGTGAATTTAACAACTAATTTTCAGATGATTCATTTTTACGATGCTGGTAAGGTATTCTTTAACAATGGTTTTAGTTGTACTCGAACACAAGCTCGATTTCAAACAGTAAATAACGCTCAAATTTGGTTCAGAGGCAATTATACTCAAACTACTAACACTATAGATTTTACTATGGGGCAAACACAATTTCCAATTGTATATTTTGATTGTATTGGTTGCCTTATCAATAATACTTCTCGTGTGGATTTTGGTGATGTAATCATTTATGATAATGCTGTAGTAAGTACCGCTGGAGGAGGAAATTTGAATATTACAGGGAATCTCATACTGAACGACAACAGCACATTTAATGTAAGTAAAAATATACCAGGTAATGTAAGTGTAGTAAGAAGTATCAATGATGTGATACTAAATAGCGGTTCAAACCTAAATATAGCAGGTAGTGTTTCATATATACAACTAACGGGTAATTGGATCAATAATGGTGGTTTATTGAATGCTACACCTCCAACCAAAATAAGGTTCGAAGGTATTGGAAATTTTGTAGGTGGTACTTCTCCTACTACTTTCCCTGATATTCAATTTGGAAATACTTTGAATAATGTCAATTATCAAATTAATCAAAATATTACCTGCAACGACCTGATTATAGACGATGATAATTCTGGCCGGAGTGTGTTTATCAATTCTTGTAGCGTACAGGTCAATAATAATCTTATTATCTATCAACCACAAAATGCCAATACGAATCTTTTAGCAATTAATGGAGGAATATTAAATGTAACTGGCAATTTAAATTTTGTAGGTAGTGCGAATTTCGATAATCGAATTGGAAAACTATTGGTTAATTCTGGCCTTGCTCAAATTAATGGCAATATCAACTGGATGTCTAATAATTCTGTTTTATCTGAAGTGCTGGAAGTAAATAGCGGCACATTAAATATTCAACAAGATTTAAATATGCCATACAATTCTGGTGTAATAAATTTAATTGGTCCGGGAGTAATTAATTTTAACGGAAACACTTCTGAATCTCTCAATCTAAATAACACAGGCGGAGTTAACCCTGCTCAGTTCAATACGGTAGCTAATTGCACCGTTACATTTGCCAAAGGCTTTACTAATAGCCAGGTGCCAATAATTTTTGCCAGCGGTTCTTATCAAATATTTACTGGTAATGGAAATATTACCCCAAATGCTCCTATCACATTTGGAAATTTTCAAATCAATTCGGGTGTGGATGTTACTCCTTTGGGCGATTTTTCGGTGGCTAATAATTGGATAAATTTAGGCGGAACTTTTATTCACAACAACAAAAGAGTCTCTTTTGTAGGTGCTTCTACCCAATATATCTCCAAAACAGGTGGAGAAATGTTTTATGATGTCACTTCTAATTGTACAGGACCTATTGTGCTCAATGATAATGTGATCGTTTTGAATAATTTAACTATGATAGCCGGCAACTGGGATGTCAATGGAAAAATTTTAATATTGGGTAATGGGGGTCCATCTTCTCTGAATAGGACAGGAGGAATTATTTATAATGGTGAGTTCAGAAGATATTGGCTCGCAGGTACGGCAATAACAAGTAACAGCGGAAATTATTACGGGCTTTTTCCCATAGGCACTGCTACTGAATATAGACCTGTGCAAATTAATTCTACTGTTGCACCTACAACTGCGGGGTATATTGGTGCTTATCACACAGATGCATTCACCGCTACGGATGGCAGCTGGGCTGCTAATGACGGTTTTGGAAGCACAGTACAAAGAATGCACGATGAACGCTCTACACTTTCTAATATTGGTGTAGGAGGTGGAACATATAATCTAGATGTTTCTTTTACTTCGCTTTCTTCAGTAGGCACTCTTACTGACATGAGATTGATGCCCTATTTAGCTGCAGGTGTAGGCACTCATTTGGTTGCTATAGGCACAGTTTCAAATCCAACGGTTAGAAGAACAGGACTTGCAATTACCGATATCGTTAAAACTTGGGCCGTAGGTACTATTAATAAAGATCCCATTGCAGGAACACCATTAAGGCAACCTTATTATTCAAGAAAAAGTGGTAATTGGAGCGACGTTACTCCTGGAGATGGTACGTGGAGTATCGATCATAATACTTTAGCAAGTTGCGACTGTAAACCCACACCCGGGTCGCTTGTCTTTATCAAAACCGGTCATGTGGTTACGCTGGATATTCCTGTAACTGCAAATCCTAATGGTCCAATTGATTATCTGGTAATAGAAAATGGTGGTAATTTGGTAGGAACTCAAAATATAACCATAAACTATGATATGGAAGTGCGTGGTAATGGAAGTTTTGCACCAACAGGCGGCACATGGCTAATTAATAGAGACCTGAACATTACAGGAAATACTAATTCCTCTACCTCGCCATCATCTGTATTTGTAATAAATAGACATTTTAGTATGACCGATCCTGCAGCTGTTTTAACTCTGAACAATGCTATGACAGTGTATGGAAATTTCATGCTAAATGGACTCATTAATAGTGGTAATTATGCTATTAACCTTCAATCTTCAGCGGCAGGCGTAAATATTGCAGGAACAGGTACTATCAATGCAAATAATCCTAATCCTGTATTACGAGTGTATAATAATCGTAGTATTTTGTCAGGGAGCAACCTTAACATTCTCACCGCTTCGGATGTAAACAATGCTATTATTATTAACGGAACATTTACCATTACTAATAATGGAACAGTAACTGTAAAAGGCAGTGTAAATGGTACGGCAGGTAACTCTAGATGGATCAATGCTTCTAACTCTCAATTAAACATAACCGGTAATTTAATGACAACAGGTTTACTTAATGCATCTGCTAACCCTAATGTAGTTAATTACAATGGTTCCAATGCACCATGGGCTATTATTAAAACACCATCTGATAATTATCATACCCTGATGATTTCAAATAATGATAATAGGCGGTTAAATGCAAACACATCTGTTACAGGTAATCTTATCATTCAGGATAATGCCACTTTGTCGGATAATGGCTTAAGTTTAACAGGAAGTGGTGGTTTAATTATGAGTAATAACGCAACATATATAATTTCAAGTTCAACAACACCAGTTCCTTCTCTTACAGGAATTTACAATATAACTGGAGGATTAATAAGGTTTGCAAGAGGAGGTAACCAAAATATTAGAGGATTAAATGGACCAGCTCCCTCGGCGTACTATAATATAGAATTTGCAAACAGCGGCACAAAATTATTACAAGGACCTATTTTAGTTCAAAAAAACCTGACCATATCGGGCAGTGCTGTACTGGATTGCAATCTGGTAGGTGGAAATAATTACAAAATTACCTTGTACGGAGATTGGATTATAGATCCAACAGCTCAAGTGGCAGATCATTTCAATGAAAGAAACACAAACGGAGAAGTGGAATTTGCAGGCAATACACATCAAACTATTGATTGGGGACCTGATAATACCTGTCAATTTTTTAAACTTACTATAAATAATTCTGACTTCAATTCAGGTGTACAGATTTTAAGACCTACTCCAACAATAATAGTTAAAAGTTTGAACTTTATAAAAGGTTATCTTATTACTAACTCGTACAATTCTTCGAATCTGATTATTAAAGATAATGCAATAACTACAGGTGCAAGCGATACATCATGCGTTATTGGTTCTATAATTAAAGAGGGAAATGATGCTTTTGTTTTTCCTGTGGGGAAAAGGATCCCGTCGTTAAACAAAGTAATGTATGCCCCTATAGAAATTTCAGCTCCTGCAACTTACACATCTCAGTTTGTTGCTGAATATTTTCCCAATAATCCGGGTTTAGATGGTTATGATATTTCTTTCCATGATGTAACCATCGATCACGTTTCTAGTTGTGAATACTGGATTTTGAATAGACTTGTTGGTACTTCATCAGTATCTGTTACTTTAAGCTGGTATTCTCCTAATAATTCTGAGCCGAGAAGTTGTGGTGTAACCTCTTTACCCGATTTGAGTGTCGTAAGATGGAATGGTACAACATGGATAGATCATGGTAATGGTGGAACAACAGGAGATATATATAAAGGTACTATAAAATCCTCTGGGCCTGTCAATACATTTAGTCCTTTTACTCTTGCATCAAAAAAGATAGATGAGAATCCTTTACCCATTCGTTTACTTTATTTTAATGCCAAGCTAATACATCATTATATTGAATTATTATGGGAAACTGCTACAGAAATTAATAACGATTATTTTATAATCGAAAAATCAATAGATGCTCAAAATTGGTTTCCTATTAAAAAAGTTGAAGGCTCGGGGACTTCATATACCCCACATTTATATATCGAATATGATTATAATCCTGTTGTTGGCTTTAACTATTACCGACTAAAGCAAGTTGAT
>CALGPK010000072.1 GCA_937960415.1 uncultured Bacteroidales bacterium
TGTGGCTGGTTTGGGACTAACCTTTACGCCTTCTACCAATATGGGTAGTACTGTTATTTATCGTGGGCATAATAATCAAACCGGAGCAAATCTTACCACGAGCATATTCCGTCATTTCGAACTTCAACCCACCACTTATGCAACGCTTACGGTAAATCCTTTTACATACTTCGATGCCGAATTACACGGAATAACCCCTGAAAGTGATTTAAGAATGCTGCAATTATATAACTCTTCGAACTACTGGCAATTACGACCATTGACCAGTTTAAATACAACAACCAATCAATTAGTAAGTAATACTGCAGCAAACTCGCTAACATACATTAAGATAACATTAGCAAAAAGCCCGTGTAACATGACGGCATCGGCCGGAAGCAATAGTCCTATTTGCGAGGGCTCTATGCTCAATTTAACTGTCACAGTTACCGGCGGTTATGGCACATTAATATATAACTGGAGTGGTCCAAACGGTTTTACAAGCTCTGCACAAAACCCAACTATTTCAAACGCAACTCCTGCTAATAGTGGCACTTACAACGTAACGATTACTGACGAACTTAATTGTACTGCAACTGCATCGGTCGCAGTTACAGTTAACCCCACCAATACCATTACCCTAACATCAGCACCCAGTACTACCAATCAAACCGTTTGTATTAACACACCTATTACCAATATAACATACTCCACAACAGGAGCAACAGGAGCTACATTTACAGGATTACCTGCTGGAGTTACAGGAAACTATAACGCTGGGAATATCACCATCAGCGGCACACCTACCGCCAGCGGAACATTTAACTATACTGTAACACTTACGGGAGGTTGCGGAACCGTTACTGCTAACGGAACTATCACTGTTACACCACTACCTATAATCTCTAATGTAACCCATACTGATGTTACAATTTGTGGTGGTAGCGACGGTACTATTAATATTACTGCCAGTGGAACTAATCCGTTATCATATTCTATTAACGGAGGACTAAATTATGCACAAAATGGAGGAAACTTTACCGGTTTAACAGCCGGTAACTATCCTGTTGTAGTATCCGATGGTAATGGTTGCACAGCTACCGGACCTACTGTTCAAGTACAAAATGGTGGTGCACCTCCAGCACCTACTGCAGGCAACAACCAAACTCTATGTCAGGGGCAAACTGCTTCGAATTTAACGGCAACTGCTGGTTATGGTGGTACTCTTACATGGTATAATAATCCTGGATTAACTAATGTTGTTGGAACAGGAACAACATTTAATCCCAATAGCTATATAAATGTTGGAACAAATAACTTTTATGTTACTGAGACCGTATCGGGTTGCGAAAGTCCGTCAACAACCGTAACTATTACAGTCAATCCATTACCGAACATTTCGGTTTCAAGTAATAGTCCTGTTTGCGGCAACCAAACCTTACAGCTAAATGCTACTGGAGGTACAAGCTATAGCTGGAGCGGTCCTAATGGATTTACGAGCAATCAAGATAACCCTTCCATTAATAATCCTTCTGGATTAAATGCAGGAACGTATTATGTAACCGTAATTGATGCCAACAATTGTTCACAAACTGGTCAAACAACGGTTGTAGTTAATTCTATTCCTGAACTTACAGTAACCTCAAATAGTCCTGTATGTTCGGGACAAGATATTCAGTTAACTTCGAGCAATGCTGTTAGCTGGTCCTGGTCGGGTCCTAATGGCTGGACTGATAATGTTCAAAATCCAACTATATTTAATGCTCAAACCAGCCATAGCGGTACATATTTTGTTACTATAACCGATGCCAACAACTGTACCAATAGTGCAAGTGTAAATGTTACGGTTAATGAAACTCCAACAGCCAATGCCGGTGCCGATCAAACTATACCGTATGGTACCAGCACCTCGCTTAGTGGCTCGGCAAGCGGCGGCAGTGGTCTCTATACATACAACTGGCAACCTATCGATTCTCTGGTTAATGCTAATGTTCAAAATCCAACAACCGTCAATCTCGAAGCTACTACAACTTTTGTCCTGATGGTAACAGATGATAACACGGGATGTAAAGGATACGATACTGTTGTAGTTACCATTCAGGGAGGTCCTTTAACTGTAAACGTGACGTCGAACGATTATACAATATGCTTAGGCGAAACCATACAGTTGCAAGCAACAGCTAGCGGAGGAAGCGGGACCTATACCTACAACTGGGCATCTAACCCAGCTGGATTTAGCAGCAACCTTGCCAATCCTACCGATAACCCGACACAAACGACTACCTATTACGTAACGGTTAACGATGGATTTAACGACATTACTGGATCTGTAACTATTACCGTAAATCCATTGCCGAATGTGGTAGCCAATACTTCTGCTAACGCAGTTTGTGCAGGAGAACAAGTTACTCTATATGGTTCTGGAGCATCAACGTATATTTGGGATAATGGAGTAACCGATAATGTTCCGTTTGTTCCTGTTTCAACCACTACATATACTGTTACTGGAACCGATATCAACGGTTGTACTAATACAGCACAGGTTATGGTAACCGTTAATTCTTTACCAACAGTGGTTGCTAATGCAAGTCAAACAACGGTTTGTCAGGGTACACAAATTACATTATTCGGAAGTGGCACAGCAACTAATTATGTATGGGACAATGGTATAACTGACAATATACCATTTACCATTCATACAACAACAATATATACGGTAACAGGAACTGATGCTAATGGATGCTCATCTACCGACCAAATAACTATTAATGTAAATCCTACTTATCTGTTTACAGAAGCACAAGTCGTTTGCGATGGTAGTGGATTTACGTGGCATGGTAATACATACACTACCTCGGGTACTTATTATGATAGTTTAACGACAGTAAATGGATGTGATAGTATATTTGTTTTGAATCTCAGCATTTCACAAACTTATCTGTTTACCAATAACTTTACAATCTGTCAAGGACAACAATATAGCTGGCATGGCAATATTTATACCACTGCTGGCACATATTACGATAGTTTACTAACAGTAGGAGGTTGCGATAGTATTTATGTGTTGAATTTAACTGTTAATCCTTCCTATGTGTTTAACGAAGTACAAACCATTTGCGATGGGACAAGTATTGTATGGCATGGGCAAACACTTACGCAAGCAGGAATTTACTATGATAGTTTAACAACAAGTTTGGGATGCGATAGTGTATTTGTATTACAGTTAAATGTAAATCCCACATACACCACCAACTTAACTCACACTATCTGTCAGGGCGAAACATATAACTGGTACAACCAAAATCTGAATGCGACAGGCGTATATTATCACACATTAACAGCATCTACTGGTTGTGATAGTATGCTGGTACTAAATTTAACCGTACAACCGTTGCCCACGGTTACTATTCAAGCTAGCGAGTTGAGTATATGCGAAGGTGGCAGTGTCAATCTAACAGCTTCTGGTGCCGATACTTATCTATGGAGCACCAATCAAACAACACCTACCATTACGGTTACACCCTCTGCAACAACTATCTTTTCAGTAACAGGTACTACTAACGGATGTAGCGATACAGCTATGATTACCATTACCGTCAATCCGTTGCCACAGATTGCTATTACAGCCAATTCTAATAGTATTTGCCCGGGTAGTACAGCTACATTGACTGCCACAGGTGGAATTTCGTATTTGTGGAGCAACGGTTCAACAACCAATCCTATAACCGTAAGTCCATCGGTAACCACCATGTATACTGTAACTGGCACCGATGCAAACAATTGTACGAATACCGCAAATATAACTATAAGCTTATTACCTACATATAACCAAACACAAAATGCTGCTATCTGTGAGGGTGAGTCCTATCTATGGAATGGAAATACATACACCAGCAGTGGAACATATACGTTGAATCTTACCACTACACAAGGCTGTGACAGTATTATGACACTGCAACTGACGGTACATCCGAAACCACAAATTACCATCACAGGGGATACAAGTATTGTAATCTACAACTCTACAACATTAACAGTCAATGGTAATAGTGTTACTTCCTATTCATGGAATCCTACCAGCAACTTAAGCTGCTCCGATTGTAGCACCCCGGTAGCTTCACCATTGACAACAACTACATACTGTGTTATTGGTTCTACTGTGCATGGTTGCTCCGATACAGCCTGTATAACCATACATGTTGATTCCGAATGCGGCGAACTTTTCTTCCCCCTTGCATTTAGTCCTAATGGCGATGGCAAAAACGATGTGTGGAAAATACAGGGTCGTTGTATTAAAGAAATGGAACTCAAGATATTCAATCGTTGGGGCGAAAAAGTATTTGAAGCATACGATCAATCGCAGTCATGGGATGGAACTTTCCGCGGAAAACCACTCGATACCGATGTGTTTGTTTACATTGCTAAAATAACCATGCAAGATGGAACAACTAAAACTATTAAAGGCGATATAACTTTAATGAAATAACCTTTAAATGTAGACAAGTATGAAAAAGATAGCCAATATATTGATAGCAGTAGTACTGTTTAGCCAATTTGCCAACAGTCAAGACTATTCGTTGTCTCAGATGAATGAATCGCCCATACTGCTAAACCCTGCGAATACAGGTCTTACTTATCCTATTCGCTTAAATTTAAACTATCGTCAGCAATGGCGTAGCATTAGCAAGCCATTTAATACAATCATTGCATCGGGTGATGCCAAAATTCTTTCGCAGGGCAGATCAGGATCTTCTCTGGGATTAGGCTTATTAGTTGTTAATGACGAAGCGGGTACCAGCAAACTCAACACCTTGAATGCCAATCTTGCGTTGATGGGGAAAGTGATGTTGAACGAACAGCAGTCATTATCGGCAGGTATTATTGGTGGTTTGATGCAACGTAAACTAAATTTAGATGCACTTACCTGGACAGATCAATTCAACGGGACTAATTATGATCCAGGCATCTCGCATGGCGAAACGTTTAGTTCAGAAAAACGCATGGCACCCGATGTTGGAGTAGGAATGCAATGGAGCTATGGTCGTGGAGCAGCTACTCTATCTTCGAACGATGCCGTAGGAGCACAACTTGGCTTTGCTGCCTACCATGTAAATATGCCCAATACTGGTTTTCACGAAGATGACGACCGCCGTTATGTGCGTTTTTTAGTACATGGAAGTTTTTCTTATGGAATTAAAAATACTCCCTTGCAATTAAATCCTGTGATTATTATTCAAAAGCAAGGTCCTGCCCGCATGTTTTATGGCGGAACCTATATTAAGTATCGTTTACAAGAATCTTCAAAATATACAGGAAACTTATTAACTCGTTCGTTAAATGCCGGAGTTTTTTATCGACTTGGAGACTCCTTTGTAACCATTCTGCAACTCGAATTCGATCAATTTGCTTTTGGGATGAGCTACGACATCAATCTTTCTCAACTTACTACCGTAACTTATGGTAGGGGAGGTATGGAATTTTCCTTACGATATATTCCTGTTAAACCAAGTAAAGGTAATACATTGCTGTAAGTATTTGTTATTCTTAAAGTTTGTTAAGATTTTTATATAATATATAAAACAGCGTATATTTGCAATATATACGCTGTTTTGTTTTATGAGCCGAAAGTTAATATGGTTTATTATTGTAGTTATGAGTATTGCACTTATAGGGCTCATTTCGTTGCAAACCTTTTGGATTCAACAGGAGTTTAGGCTTAAAGAAGAGCAATTTAACCGGCAAATAACATACGTTTTTAATGCCATAAATAAAGATCTAGAAGCGAAAGAAACAGTTGTAGAAATTTCGAATGAAGCATTTTCGTTAAGGTATAAAATAGAAGATTTACCAACCAATATTATATATCAAACAACACATAATCAAAATAATGCCTTAACTTTTAGAAAAAATTTATTTACTATAAATGATACCACAAACTTCATTACGAATACTCGCATTGAAATACTAAAAGGAGATTCTCTGTTGTTTAGCAAAACATTGGTAAAATCTAAACCCGACAATTACTACAAAAACATCAGCGACTTCGATATAAACAAAGAAATAGCCAATCGATTAACCGACAAAACGTTGTTTGTAGAAAAAATTATTAACAAAATGCTTAATTATAACGAAGATTTCTCTAAACGCGTTGATTTTTACACTTTGTATAACATTATTTTTAAACAACTGAGAAATCATCAAATCTTTTTAAAATTCGAATTTGCTGTTAAAAACAACGAAAGCAAGGTAATTTATCAAACAAAAAATTTCGATCGTAATTTTGCCGATGTATATAAAGTACAACTTTTTCCAAACGATATATTCTCACCTTCGTTTTATTTAATTCTTTATTTTCCTGAAAAGCAAAATTTCATAGCTCACTCATTAGGATTACTGGGCCTGATTACTATAGCGCTTATCATTATCATTATATTCTCTTACTCATTAACGCTTTATATTATTCTCCGCCAAAAGAAACTTTCGGAAATGAAAAACGATTTTATAAACAATATGACGCATGAACTAAAAACTCCCATCTCTACTATTTCGTTGGCAGCTCAAATGCTCAACGATCGTTCTATTTGCAAAGATGGCGAACAAATGTCTCGCGTAACCAATATTATTACACAAGAATCGAAACGTTTGGCTTTTCAGGTCGAAAAAGTGCTTCAAATGGCTATATTTGAACGTGGCGAATATCGCTTTAATAAAAGATTGCTCTCAGTAAATGTTCTAATAGAGAACATTTGCTCAACATTTGAACTGCATGTTAACAAACGTAATGGAAAACTCTTAGTTAATTTTGAAGCCATAGACGACGAGGTAGAAGCCGATGAACTGCACTTATCTAATGCTATTATTAATCTTCTTGAAAATGCTCTTAAATATACCGAAAAAGAACCTGTTATCGTTGTTACAACTTTTAACCAAAATCATCATGTTGTCATTAGTATTAAAGATAATGGAATAGGTATTAGCAAACAAGACCAAAAACACATTTTCGAGAAATTTTATCGAGTTCATACAGGTAATATACATAACGTAAAAGGCTTTGGGTTAGGTCTAAGCTATGTAAAAATAATAACCGATGCTCATCAAGGTCAGGTTAAAGTATTCAGCGAACCAGGCAAGGGTTCGGAATTTCAAGTTGTTTTACCATTAAAAATGAAAATATATGGAAATAGTAAAAGCACACATTTTGTTGGCCGAGGATGATGACAACCTCGGAATTTTATTAAAAGAATACCTTGATGTTAAAGGGTATAAGTGCGATTTATTTACCAACGGTGAGTCGGCCTTAAAAGCATTTAAAAATCGCTCATACGATCTTTGTATTTTCGACGTAATGATGCCTCAAATGGATGGTTTTACGCTTGCCAAAGAAATTCGCATTATTGATACAAAAATTCCTATTATTTTCCTTACTGCCAAAACCTTAAAAAATGATGTTGTAGAAGGCTTTAAATCCGGTGCCGACGATTATATTACCAAACCTTTCAGTATGGAAGAGCTGATATTTAGAGTTGAGGCTATTTTACGTAGAACCAAAAGCAATTTTATTGAAGAAAAGACTATTTACAACATTGGTAATTATATCTTTAACGCCGAAACCCAAGAATTAAGTATTCACGGAAGAATTATTAAGCTTACCACCAAAGAATCGGAATTGCTTTTATTGTTATGTCAAAACATGAATAACGTGCTAGATCGTAACTTTGCACTTAAAAAGATATGGCTTGATGAAAGTTATTACAACGCCCGCAGTATGGACGTATACATTACACGACTTCGTAAACATTTAAGCGAAGATCCACGTATCGAGATTATGAATATACACTCCAAAGGCTTTAAGCTTATCGTTCATGAATAGTTTCGGAAGGATATTCCGTATAAGCATTTTTGGAGAATCACACGGAAGTCATGTTGGAGTTTGTATAGATGGGGTACCGCCGGGTATTGAACTTTCTGTTGCCGATTTCAAAACAGATATCAACCGCCGCAAGCCTGCACAAAAAGGTACAACAGATCGAAAAGAAAGCGATGTGCCTATTTTAATTAGCGGTGTTTACCACAACCGCACATCGGGTAGCCCTATTTGCATCATTTTTAATAACGAACAACAAAAGAGCGAAGATTATAGTCACCTTACAAAACATTTTCGTCCGGGACATGCCGATTTTACAGCATATATAAAGTATAAAGGGTACAACGATTTTAGAGGTGGCGGACATTTCTCGGGTCGTTTGACCCTTCCACTCGTAGCAGCGGGAGTTGTTGCAAAAAAAATTATTCATCCAATAAACGTTTCGGCATACGTTACCGAAATAGGTGGACAAAAAAACTTAGATAAAGCCATAAACCATGCATTAAACGAAAACGATAGTATAGGTGGCATAGTAGAGTGTAAAACAACATCGGTACCGGCAGGACTGGGTGAACCTTTTTTCGATTCTCTTGAGTCACTCATTGCACATGCCATGTTTGCTATACCGGGCATCAAAGGGATAGAATTTGGTAGTGGATTTAAGTTGGCTCGAATGAAAGGCAGTATAGCCAACGATGTTTTTATGGATGCTAGCGGAAAAACCCAAACCAACCATCATGGAGGAATATTGGGAGGAATTTCATCGGGCAACGATATAATATTTAGAGTAGCTGTAAAACCCCCGTCCAGTATTGGAAGACCTCAACAAACCTATAACTGGACAAATGGTCAAATAGAAGAACTTCAAATTGGCGGACGACACGATGCCTGTATAGCTCTCCGAATACCGGTAGTTGTTGAGGCACTAACAGCTTGTGTACTGGCCGATAGCTGGCTTATACAAAAAACTTTTGATTCTTGATTAGCGAAAAACTCTCTTCATTTTTATTGAAAATATTAATTAAAAAATATACATAATTAATTGATGTAAAAATATTTTTCTATATTTTATTTTAAATAATGTAACAAATGTTTTTATCCCAATAATTTTGTATAAGGAATTAAATTTACAATGTAATATGAGTAAGAAAAAATTAACTTTTTCTGGTTTGTAGGGGCTATATTAGAAAAGTAATTTTTTCTGAATCGAGATAAAAATAAACCAAATAACAATTGTTTTATGTATTCGAAAGTTTTCAATGCATAATTTAGGTTTATTTGTTAATAAGAAAGAACTTTACAGTATTTAAGAAATGTTCGGTATCAATGGGCTTTGAAAAATATTCAACAAAGCCACTTTCTTTTATTTTTTCTTTATCCGAAGGCAGCGAATAAGCTGTTTGTGCTATAAAAGGTACGTGCAAATAAGGAGGATATTTTTCTTTTATCATTTTCAGTAAAGTGCTTCCCTCCCAATGATGGGGCAGGTTAATATCTAAAATTACCAAATCGAATGGGGAGCTTAGGTTTTCTTCGATGACTTGCAAGGCTTCGGCACCGGTTTTTGCCAATACCACATTAGAAAGGGGTTCCAGTATGGTACATAGGAACAATGCATTAAAATCGTCGTCTTCTACAAGCAAAATTTTGCTTTTTTTCTTATTCACTATTGCATTAAGTTCTTTTTCAACCATTTCGTTTTTGGGGGATTCGTCAGAGATAGGCAAAATAATATTGACAGTGGTTCCAACCCCCTTTTTACTGGATATTTCTAGAGTACCTCCCATTAACTTTATCAAACGTTTGGCTAATGGTAAACCTAAGCCAGCTCCTTGATAGGGTCGATCCAATCCCATCTTCTCCTGACGAAATGTTTCGAAAATATTGGTCAAATAACTTTCTTCGATACCTATACCGGTATCGGATACCGATATTTTTACTTCGTTACTAGCCGGGATATGTACGGTAGATATGGTTATTTTACCTTTATTTGTATATTTAACAGCATTATCCAGAACCTCAACCAAAACTTTAAATAACAAATCTTTATCGCAACGAATATTTGGTACTTCGCCCAGCAAATATTCCAATTCGAGTTTCATTTCGTTGATTCTGAAAACAAATAAATCGCCAACTTTTTTAACAAGTTTATTAGGGTTACATGCTTCAAAATGAGGTTCAATATCGTTTGCCTCGACACGACTGATATCTAGAATATTATTGAGTAAATTTAGCAAGCGATGACTACTCTGAAGAATTCCATCAATATACTTTATCAGTTTAGGATTTTCTTTAAGATTAATCTTATTTTTTAGTACCTCCGACAAGCCAATAATTGAGCTCAATGGTGTACGTATTTCGTGATTGATATTCGACAGGAAAGCATCTTTTAAATAATTGGCTTCTTCCATTTTTTTCAAAGCTTCTTCTAGTTTCTTAAGCGTTGCTTCTTTTTCTTTAATCTCGTTGAGCAGTTGTACTGTTCGTTCCTGTACTCTATTTTCCAGCTCTTCATTTGTAGAAATCAGTTCTTCGTTGATTTTTTCTATCTCAAGATTCTTTTCTTTAATAGCCAATTTCGATTTTTGACCAATTCTTAAGCGAACAAAAGCGATTAGCATTACGAAGAATATAATAATAAGAGCGATAAACAATACATACTTAAACGTAAGGTTTTTTCTGAGTTTCTCGAGTGCATACTGATGTTCGATTCGTAAATTATTTAATTCTAGTTCTTTAACTCCTTGATTAATCAGATATTCTATTTCTATCGATTTTTGAAGATATTGTTCGTTGAATATGGAATCGTTCAAATCTTTTAATAGCTTGTATAATTTGGCGGCTTCTTTATAATTATTTGTTTTTTCGAAGTACAGAGCTTGTATTTCGTAAAAATAAGTCTTTATTTCTTTTGAAGTTTTACTATCGATTAACTGTTTTGCATTCGAAAGATAGTGATTTGATTTATCAAGCTGATTGGTAAGAGCATTTATCTTCGCAAGTGCAATAATATCTTTTATGATATTTTCTTTGTCGTTATATTGAGTATGAATAACCAATGCTTCATTGAAGTATTGCTCAGCTTTAGGATAATTTTTCATCAACAAATATACTTCGGCTATGTTGCCATAAGTATTTGCCATTGTTTTTGTATCGCCAAGTTTCTTTTTTATTTCGAGTGATTCGAAAAAATAGTTTAAGGATTTATCGTAGCTATTTATTTTTTTGTAAACAATACCTATATTATTCAGTGTGTATGCAAGATTTCGTAAATCATTTTGCTGCTGATATATTTCTTTGGCTTTAATAAAATAATCGAAAGCTTTATCGAAGTTACCCTGATCTTTGGATATTAGACCTAAATTGTTGTAGGTTTGTCCCAAAACAGAGGGGTTGTTTGCCTTAATGGCATACTGATAGGCTTTATTGTAATAAGTCAAAGCATCGGAGTAAAGCGACCATTCGTGATATATAGCTCCAATACGATTGTAATTTGAAGACAAAGCCACAAGATCGCCAGTTTTATGAAGTAACTGACGCTGTATATTCAAAAAAGTCAATGCTTCCTTACGATCTCCTGCGTAATAATAAGCTAAGGCAATGGATTCGTATAGTTTATTTAAATCTTCTTCTTTAGCTTTCTTTTCTAAAAACAACAATAATTCTTTGCCAAGTTTTATTGCTTTTTCGGAATTACGACTGGCATAAAATTTTACTGAATCGATGTATATTTTGTACGATAATGTATCAAAGGAATATGAAAAAGCACTTAAATAGTGCAATAGAATGCATAAGCACAAAGGGAATTTGTATATAAATCTCTTGATTAACATTTTGACTAACATCGAACATGAAGTGATAAAGTTAAAGAAAGTTTTGACAAAAAACAAGTACTTAATTTTTAAATAAATCTAAAAAAATGGGATAATGGTCGCTAAAGCCCCCATTATATTTGAAGCCTACATACATACGAAATGGTTTTACACCAACAAAAGCATCGTCTTTTTCTGAAAGAAAGTCGGCATTAAAAACCTTGGCGTTATCGGGAGTTGTATAAATAGAATTCGTTTTCATAAGCAAACTGCCCGATACAATAAACTGATCGATAAGTCCCCATTGTCCTTGAAATTTTAAACTTCCCATACCTTTGATTTCTTTCATATACCAAGCAAGGTTGTATAATTCGCCTGCTTGAGGATTATCGAATTTTGTATGAGCACGCAGCACGTCTGAGATACTTAAATTGTCGGGTTCATCATTAAAATCTCCCATGATAATAATATTGGCATACCAATTTGTTCTAAAAATGGAATCTACTTTTGAGCGGACAATACTTGCCACAAACTGACGATTTTTGTCTGATTCGCTTTGCCCACCCAATCGTGAGGGCCAGTGATTCATAAAAACATGAAGTGTATCGTGCGAATGTGTTACACCTTTTACATATAAAACATCGCGAGTTTTTCGGTTAATGTCCCATGGAAACTCTATTGAGTAAAAAGTTTCTGATAAAACACGAAATTTATCTTTTCTATATAAAATAGCTACATCTATTCCCCTCTCGTCGGGCGATTCTTTATGAATCAAACCATAGTTGCGCCATTTTAGCGGAGTACTCTTGATTAAATCTTCCATTACAAAGCGGTTTTCTATTTCGCAAAAACCAATAATTTCGGGTAATTCCCAACCACCAATGGCTGCTATTACTTTATAGATTTTTTTTTGTTTATCTTTAAATTTTTCCCATGTCCAATGGCGTGGACCTTCGGGCGTAAATTCATCGTCTTTTTTTAAACTATCGTTAAACGGATCGAAATAATTTTCAACATTGTACGATACAATACGAAAAAAACCCCTTTCCTCGGCATAATTCAAGTCGGAGGTGCGTTTATCAACCGAATTTTTAGTTGATTTACACGAGAAAAGTAAAAAAAAGCAACTTATATATAACAAAACTCTAAACATACGATTTTTGTAGTTCGCCATTGATATAAACCGATTCAATAACGTGATTACCAAAACTATACGGTATAAATTCGTACGATGAAATGGGCTTCGTAATGATGAACGATGCCGATTTGCCAATTGAAATTGAACCATGAGTATCAGAGATGCCCATAGCATAGGCCGAATTGATGGTACAAGCATTAATAGCTTCTTCGGGTATTAGTTTGTAGCGGATACATGCCATCGAAAGTACCAGATTCATGTTCCCCGAGGGGCATGAACCGGGATTATAGTCCGATGCAAAAGCCACCGGTAATCCTGCATCAATCATTTTACGAGCTGGCGACAACGGCAAGTTCAAAAAGAAAGCCGAACCTGGTAAAACAGTTGGCATGGTATCGGAGTCTTTTAATAGTTCTATTTCTTCGTCCGAAACATATTCTAGATGATCGACCGAAAGGGCACCATATTTGACGCCCACTTCTATCCCTCCCGAATAATCGAGTTCGTTGGCATGAAGTTTGGCTCGCAAGCCATACTTCATACCTGCCATAAGTATTCGCTCGGTTTGATCGGGCGTAAAGAATCCTTTATCGCAAAATACATCGATATAGTCGGCAAGTTCTTCGGCAGCTATTACGGGCAACATTTCGTTGATGATGATATCCACGTAGTCGTCTGGATTGTCTTTGTATTCGGGTGGTATGGCATGTGCTCCCAAAAAAGTAGATTTAACTTTAATAGGAAACGTTTCTTTTATTCGTTTAATTACACGAAGCATTTTTATTTCTGCTTCGGGATTTAGACCATAGCCACTTTTTATTTCTACTGCACCTGTTCCCAATGCAATAATTTCTTTTATTCGCTCGACCGACTGTACGTATAAATCTTCTTCATCAGTTTGGCGAAGTAGTGCTGCGCTATTTAATATACCACCACCACGTTTAGCAATCTCTTCGTAACTTAGACCACGAATTTTATCTACAAATTCTTTTTCGCGACTACCGGCATAAACAAGGTGTGTATGTGAATCACACCAGGTTGGTAATATTAAGCGATCGCTGGCATCAATAATTTTATTGGACATACTGAAATAACGCTCGCGTCCTATGTTCAAATCGATCATTTTGCCAAAGTCTATTATTCGTCCCGATTCTATGTACAAAAAAGCATCTTTAACTACCGGCAGCTTTGCCATTTGTTTGCCTGCAACAAATGATTTGCTTTTTGATTCGGCTTGCAAAAGTTGCTTAATGTT
>CALGPK010000073.1 GCA_937960415.1 uncultured Bacteroidales bacterium
ATCGTTTTTTCGTGAATATCAATTTAAACATATCTATCCCGAAAATTTTAAAAACCATCTAACATCGTATAGCACAAAAAATACCGACTGGTTTTTCAAACACTATCTTTATTCTACCAAACGTAGCGATTACAAAGTAAAGAAAATCGTTCATCAACAAGATTCGTCGTTCATCATCATTAAAAACAAACGGAGCATTACAACGCCCTATACACTCACACTTTACGAAAAAAAACAACCCATACTAAACACTATTCGCGAAGGAACGAAACTCGACACCATAAGCGTTTTGCAAAAGTTTGATAAAATTGTTTTAAACGACCAACACTTACCATGGTACTTTTTTGAACATAATTACCAAAACAACCTTTATCGAAATCGTCGTTTTTTGCCTCGTGCAAAAAATATTTCACCCAGAATCGGAGGTATTATCAATCATCCCGACAAATACGACATACTTCTTTTGCCCATTAAAACTTTTACCGAAACCGACAAACTCATGACTGGGATACTTTTTTATTCACCCATTTTACCCTATGCTCCTCTTCAAATACGAGTTTTACCTCTATACAGCTTCAACAAAAACGTATTAAACCTTGATATCGCAACTGAGTATTTTTATCCTGTTAACCAATCTTTAAAAAACATTCGTATTTACGGTAAGTATAAACAATTTCTATTGCCCGAAAACAACAATCAACAACACTGGAACAAATATCTCATCGGTTTTGAATTACCTTTTTCGATTCTAAAAGACATTAAAAATATTCGAATTGTTCCATTTGCAGAATATATTTCTTGCACTTATCCGTATTACCCCTACCGTTTAGAACAATATATAAAAATTGGCACAAAAGTTCACAACAAGTTGTTTGTTTATCCCATAAATTATAGTATTACAAACGAATGGCATCACGATTTTAACCGCTTGTCGTTCCACACCGAATTATTTATTCCATACAATAAAAAGAAAAAAGGTATTTTATTTGAATATTTTTACGGTACATTTTTATACAACAACAGCCGAATGTATGTTTACAACTTTTTCTTATCAGGTCGAAATGGCATAACTGATTACACATACAACGATGCCTATGTAGCCCGCTTTTCGCATATTGCTTCACAACAACTTTGGGCACACCAGTTTGTACTTTCGGAAGGAATGTTTGCTACATACACGCCCATTCAATCGAACCGCTGGATGACGTCAATTCGAACAAGCATCGCTTTTCCTATTCCACCACCCATATATTGGTACATTACGGCAGCATCGTATCACAAAGCAGGAAGTGCATGGATTGGCTCTAAACGCATTCCTTACGAATCGGGCATTGAATTTCGATTTATTAAACATATCTTTGCCATATATTTTCCGGTCGTTATGTCAAACGATATCAAACAACTATCCGACCTATACGCGCGCCATTACTTCGATAAAGTACGCTTTATGATTCGCTTTCATTTATTAAACCCATTAGAACAGTCGAAACATATTTATGAATTATTCCAGTAAATCAACTAAAATTTACTTTGCTAGCGATGCACATCTTGGCTTTCCCAATTATGCAGAAAGCCTTAAACGCGAAAAGATACTTGTGCAATGGCTCAACGAAATACAACACGACGCAACCGAAATATACCTTTTGGGCGATATGTTCGACTTTTGGTTCGAATACAAACGTGTTGTTCCCAGAGGTTTTACACGCTTTTTAGGAAAATTAAGCGAACTTTCCGATAAAGGTATTCCGGTTCATTTCTTTACCGGCAACCACGACATGTGGATCTTTGATTATTTGCCCACCGAAACTGGCATCATACTCCACCGAAACCGACAAATACGAGAAATAAACGGTAAACGCTTTTTCATAGCTCATGGCGATGGACTCGGTCCTGAAGACTTCGGTTTCAAAATCTTAAAAAGAATATTTAAAAACAAAACAGCACAATGGTTCTTTGCTCGAATACACCCAAATATTGCTATTAAAATAGCATTGCGATGGTCGCAACACAATCGCTATAACGAAAAACCCGAACATCAAATTTTTATGGGAACCGATAACGAACGACTCATTCAGTATGCTTATCGAAAACTAAACGAACAACATTACGACTTTTTTGTTTTCGGACATCGCCATATACCTATCGAAATCAAGCTAAACGACACCTCTACTTTTATCAACCTTGGCGATTGGCTCAATCACTTTACTTATGCAGTTTTTGATGGCAATAATATAAAACTCAAAAAGTTCGACGTACCATGAAACGGGCATTTTTTATTACCAGATTTTTTGGAAAAAAACTGCCATATTTTCAGTCGTGTTTAAACATTCGCAGGCAGGTATTTGTAATTGAACAAAACATCCCCGAAGAACTCGAAGCCGACCAATTCGACGATAAAGCATATCATGTATTACTTACGTTGTACGATGCTTCTTCTGCAGCTATTAATGTGGCTACTGCCCGATGGCGAATAACCGAAGAGGGCATTAAACTCGAACGCTTTGCGGTATTGCCTGAATACAGAAACCGTGGTTACGGCAAATTAATACTCGATTACATATTAAACGATACACAACATTTAAACAAAAAACGATACTTACATGCACAAGATAGTGCCAAAAAGTTTTATCTGAAAAACAATTTTAAAGAAGAAGGCGAACCTTTTTACGAAGCAAACATTTTACACTACAAAATGGTTTATCAATATTAATTAATACTGTTCTTTATCGTTCGGGAAATCCATCGTCTTTACATCGTGAATGTATTGTATCACAGCTTTCTTTATCTCTTCGAACAAATTGTGATAACGACGCAAGAAACGTGGTGAGAACTCAGTTGTTAATCCGAGCATATCGTGCAAAACCAGCACCTGTCCATCAACAGCTTTTCCTGCTCCTATACCAATAGTCGGTATCTTAATACTCTTTGTAACCTTTTCAGCTAAAGCAGCAGGTATTTTTTCAAGTACCACTGCAAAACATCCTAATTCATTCAACAATATAGCATCATTCATCAATTTCTGGGCTTCTTTATCATCACGAGCTCTTACCACATAAGTTCCAAATTTATGAATACTCTGTGGAGTAAGCCCCAAATGTCCCATTACCGGTATTCCAGCAGAAAGAATACGTTGAATACTTTCCTTAATTTCTTCTCCTCCTTCAAGTTTAACAGCCGATGCTCCGGTTTCTTTCATTATACGTATTGCCGAATTTAAAGCCTCCTTTGAATTTCCTTGATACGTTCCAAATGGCAAATCAACAACTACCAATGCTCTTTTTACTGCCCTTACCACTGAAGCTCCATGATAAATCATCTCATCTAAAGTAATAGGAAGAGTTGTATCGTAACCAGCCATAACATTCGAAGCCGAATCGCCAACTAATATTACATCAATACCGGCATAATCAAGAATTTTTGCCATACTATAATCGTAAGCCGTAAGCATAGTGATTTTTTCACCTCTAAGTTTCATTTCGGCCAAAACATGCGTAGTAACTTTTTTTACCGTAGGGAAATTCATTGCAACTAAATTTATATCTTTGCCACAAAGTTCATTTTTTTTTATGAAAAGAATACTATTTTTCAGCATATTTTTTCTTCCTTTCATACTGTGGGAATGCAGCAACGATTTAGATGTAAACGAACAATGGAAAGATTACACCGTTGTTTATGGTTTATTAAATCCTGCCGACCAACAACAAATCATTCGAATTTCAAAAACCTTCCTTGGCTATGGCAATGCTTATCAAATGGCACAAGTTGTCGATTCTATATACTATCAGAAACCCCTAACAGTTAAACTCGAAGAATGGAACAACGGCAATTTACAAAAAACAATTATATTAACCAAAGATTCTGTTTTACCTCGCGATAGCGGAATTTTTGCTTATCAAAAAAATTACTATTACATAACCAATGAACCATTAAATTCATCTGCCAAATACAAACTAATTATCGACATCGACGGAAAAATTGTCAGCTCCGAAACCAATATGATTGGCGATTTCCCATTGATAAATATGCCCGGATTAATATCATTTTCCACAACCAGCAATTTTAAATTTAGCTTTAAAACACCTGCCAATGCACGAATTTTTCAGTCCATACTTCGATTCATATATTACGACATCACAGCCACCGATACTATCAAAAAAACACTCGAAATTCCATTCGGCAAATACGTTACCAACACCATTGCCGGAAACGAAATCGTCAATTACGAATATCCCGGTATTAAATTTTACAGCGACATAGCCAGCAAAATAAAAGATTCCAATACCGTTTTAAAACGAGTAGTGGCTCAATATGCTGTACAGGTTATCATACATGCCGGAAGCAACGAGATGTACGCCTACATGCAAGTAAGTGCACCTAGCACCAGCCTTTCGATGGACAAACCCACCTATAGCAACATTTCCAATGGAATAGGCTTGTTTACAAGCCGTTATACCAAATACGATCAAGTACGACAACTTACCCAACGTACCATCGACTCCATTGCCAGTGGGCAATATACTAAACACCTTAAATTTGTTAATTACAGCAACTCTATTGTATTATGGCAGTATTTGCCTTAATATACTGACATTTATCCTTCAAAAAAAACTGACATTTTTTCCTTTTTCTACGTGTTCATTTAGCTGGCATTGATATTGTATTACAGATATAAAAAATTTTTAAAATTATGGGAAAAATAATAGGCATAGATCTTGGCACAACAAACTCGTGCGTTGCTGTAATGGAAGGCAATGATCCGGTAGTTATACCTAACAACGAAGGTAAACGAACCACTCCTTCGATTGTAGCTTTTTTAGATAATGGAGAACGCAAAGTTGGCGATCCTGCTAAACGTCAGGCTATCACCAATCCTAAAAAAACAATATACTCCATTAAACGCTTTATGGGCAATCGCTACGACGAAGTTACCAACGAAATTGCACGTGTTCCTTACGAAGTTGTACGTGGCGACAACAATACACCACGTATTAAAATTAACGATCGTACATACACTCCCCAAGAAATTTCGGCAATGATACTTCAAAAAATGAAAAAAACTGCCGAAGATTATCTTGGTCATGAAGTTACCGAAGCTGTTATTACTGTTCCGGCATACTTCAACGACGCTCAACGTCAAGCCACAAAAGAAGCTGGAGAAATAGCCGGTCTTAACGTTCGCCGTATTATTAACGAACCTACAGCAGCTGCTCTGGCATACGGGCTCGACAAACGTAACAAAGACATGAAAATTGCTGTGTACGACCTCGGCGGCGGTACATTCGACATCTCCATACTCGAGTTGGGCGATGGTGTGTTCGAAGTAAAAAGCACCAACGGCGATACCCACCTTGGTGGCGACGATTTCGATCAACGCATCATCGACTGGCTAGCAGAAGAATTTAAGAAAGAAGAAGGTGTCGATTTGCGAAAAGACCCCATGGCACTACAACGCCTTAAAGAAGCTGCCGAAAAAGCCAAAATCGAACTTTCGAGCTCAACCACTACCGAAATCAATCTCCCCTACATTATGCCTGTCGATGGTGTACCCAAGCACCTTGTTAAAACCTTATCCCGTGCTAAATTCGAACAACTCATCGACGATCTGGTACAAAAAACCATCGAACCATGTAAGAAAGCTCTTGCCGATGCTGGCTTAACCCCAAAAGACATCGACGAAGTAATACTTGTTGGTGGTTCTACCCGTGTACCTATTATACAAAAAGTCGTTGAAGAATTTTTCGGTAAAGTTCCTTCCAAAGGAGTCAATCCAGACGAAGTAGTGGCTGTTGGAGCTGCTATTCAGGGGGGAGTTCTTACGGGCGAAGTAAAAGATGTGCTCCTGCTCGACGTTACACCTCTCTCGTTAGGTATCGAAACACTTGGGGGCGTTATGACCAAGCTCATCGAAGCTAATACCACCATACCTACACGCAAAACCGAAACTTTTACTACTGCCGCAGACAATCAAACTTCGGTCGAAATACATGTATTACAAGGCGAACGAACCATGGCAAGCCAAAACAAAACGATAGGACGCTTCCACCTCGATGGTATTCCACCTGCACCACGTGGAGTACCTCAAATTGAAGTTACCTTCGACATCGATGCCAATGGAATATTAAATGTATCGGCAAAAGATAAAGCTACCGGTAAACAACAAAGTATTCGTATCGAAGCCTCTTCGGGGCTTACCGAAGAAGAAATTAAACGCATGAAGGCCGAAGCCGAAGCCAATGCCGAAGCCGACCGTAAGTTTAAAGAAAAAGTTGACAAGCTTAATGCTGCTGATAGCTTAATATTCCAAACCGAAAAACAACTTAAAGAATTCGGCGATAAACTACCGTCCGATAAACGTTCGCAAATAGAATCGGCATTGCAAAAATTAAAAGAAGCTCACAAATCGGAAGATTTAGGTCGCATCGACAAAGCCATGACAGAACTCAACGAAATATTCCACAAAGCAAGTGAAGAAATGTATAAGAATACCAGCACATCCGGAAACACACAACAACAAAGCTCAGGAAGTAGTTCATCGTCTGGCTCATCGAGCGATGCCGAAGTAACCGATGCCGATTTTGAAGAAGTAAAATAATCACATTATGCAATAAAAGATGTTATATTGAATAGGTTCGGATAAAACAATCATAACATTTTAAAGGCTGTCTTAAAACGACAGCCTTTTTTATTGTGTAACTATAAATAATATCACCTAAAATCTGCAAATATAAACTTACAAATTTGAATTCTACAAGAGCAAGTAGTGGTTTGAAAATAATTTTGGTGTATTATGAACAAATTTGTTTTTTACATTTTTTTGAATAGTATTCCCCTTTAATCCCGCTTGCTATCGGGCTGTTGTGCGAAAGCCAAAAAAAATAAAACAACCTATCGGGAAGAATTTTTAATAGAGATAAGATTGTTACGAGAAGTCTCAAAACCCCACAGGTTTTGCAAAACTTATTGGCTTGACACATCGATTCATTGAGGTATGTTTTGTTGTTAGTACCCGCTCATAAATTTAGGTATAGTCTATTTAAAGACATAATTTCGTTTTTGTATATTTTTATCATTTATCTAAAAAAGTGAATAAATAATGGTCTCTTATCGTTGAAAAGACTTTTATTAAAACAAGATTTTAAATAGTTTCTACCGATATTTACTTGGGGATTTTAAGTTTTATTTTTCACATGGCAATAGAAATTTTTCTAATGCAATAATTGGGGTTTAAACAATGATTCCTATAACCACTTTTTTTTCCGGAAAATAATAAGCGTAATGCTTGCAGAAAGTAACATAAGCAGTATCGACAATGGATAACCTACTTTCCATTCCAGCTCTGGCATGTAATGAAAATTCATACCATAAATACTAGCAATTAACGTAGGAGGCATAAAGACTACAGTTGCCACTGTAAAAATTTTAATAATCTTATTTTGTTCAACATTAATCAAACCAAGAATAGTACTCTGCAAATAATCGAGACGCTGAAAACTAAACACAGTATAATCGAGCAACGAACCAATATCTTTAAGCATAATACGTACACGGTCGTGCAAATCAGCAGGAAAAATATCGCTTTTTAAAATATTCGACAACACCCGTTGTTTATCTACTATATTTTCTCGAATAAGCATGGTTTCTTCTTGATATTTCGATATTTGCACCAGCAATTCTTCTGATAATTGGTGATTGACAACTACCGATGATAACGATGCTATTTCTTTCACAATCGACTCAATCAAGTCGGCATCAAGGTCAATTCGTATCTCTATAATGGTTAGAAAAATATGAAAAGCATCCTGTATTTTTGAAGTGTATTCAGTACGCTTATACATTTCGGCAAACGTGCGTAATTCGGCATTGCGGTAAGAAATAAGTACATTATTTTTGATAATAAATGAAACCGGTTCGCGACGAAACTCGCCATCATATCGTAATAAAAAGTGCGAATTGTTTACAATAAGATCATCTTCTTCCGAATACCTCGACGATACCTCTATTTCTTCAATTTCCTGCCGGGTTTGCAATGTTACATTGCACAAATCTTCAATGCCAATTCGTTCATCATACGATGGTTGAATTAAATCTATCCAAATTATAGACGTTTTTGGAATATTAGACAATCCTTCTAATCCCTGGTGCAATTTAACTCGCTCGGTATCTTTATAAAAAACATTAACCATAAACAAAACAATTTGCACCAGATTACACTGAGCGGGAAACGGGACTCGAACCCGCGACCCTTAGCTTGGGAAGCTAATGCTCTACCAGCTGAGCTATTCCCGCTTGTGAGCCTCTCACGGGACTTGAACCCGCGACCTGCGGTTTACGAAACCGCTGCTCTACCAACTGAGCTAAAGAGGCTTTTATCACCGCAAAGTTAATAAATTTGTTCGTTTTAACGTTCAAATTTTCAAAAAAAAATACTTTTTAACCGAGCTTTTTGCATTATATTTACAAAAAAATATCATGGGCAGAATAATACAAATTCAAGCCAAACAAATCCTCGATTCCAGAGGAATTCCCACCATCGAAGCCGATGTGTTTACCGACAGAGGTGTTGTAGGAAGAGCAAGTGTACCAAGCGGATCCAGCCTGGGAAAGTATGAGGCACTGGAACTACGAGACAACGATAAAGGTCGATACCTTGGAAAAGGTGTAACAAAAGCAATATACAACATTAATAAAGTGTTAAACGAAGAACTAAAAGGACAACTTGTTACCGACCAGGTAGGTATCGACATGCTCATGAATCAACTCGATGGGTCGGAAAACAAATCAAACCTTGGAGCTAATGCCATACTAGCTGTTTCGATGGCAGTAGCCCGTGCCGGTGCTTATACCACCAACCAACCCCTGTACCGATATTTGGGTGGTGTTAATGCCAACACATTGCCCATTCCTATGATGAACATGATATCGGGCGGCATTAACGCTAATAATCATATAGATATACAAGATATCATGATTTTACCACTCTCAGCCAACAGTTTTTCCGACGCATTTCGCATTGGAGTTGAAGTATATTATCATCTTCAACTATTGCTCAAAAAAGACGGATACTGGCTACAAGTTTCACACGACGGGGGACTTGCTCCAAACTTAGAATCGAACGAAAAGGGCATTGAATACGTATTACGAGCCATAGAAGCATCGGGGCATAAACCCGGCGATGACATAGCCATTGCACTAGATTTTGCAGCAAGTTATATACACCAAACCGAAAAAAATACTTACCAACTCAAAAACCATGGAAAAGAACTCGATAAACAAAGCTGGCTTCAATACTGCATCGAACTAATAAAAAAATACCCCATCATAGCAATAGAAGATCCATTGAGTCAAGATGATTGGGAGACATGGAAAGCCCTGAGCGAAGTTCTTTCAGACAACCTTCTACTCATTGGCGATGATTTGTTTGTTACCAATACAGAACGGTTTATAAAAGGAATCATCAACGGTATTGCCAATGGCATTTCCGTTAAACTTAATCAAATTGGCACAGTAACAGAAGCTCTTAATATTATACAGTTAGCCAGCAATTATGGTTATTATCCTGTAATCAGTCATCGCAGCGGCGAAACCGACGATAGTTTTATTGCCGAGCTTTGCATTGCCACCAATGCTGGTATATTGCGAAGCGGTGCACCACAACGAATGGAGCGTGTTTCGAAATACAATCAAGTACTCAGAATTGAAGAAAATTTGGGTAATTCGTCAAACTATCATGGACAGTATTTTAAATACAAAAGATAAATGAGCCTTAATCATTTTATCGAACTTCTAAAACAACATAATGAGGTTATTGAAATACATAACCCAGTGAGCACTGAACTTGAAATCAGCGAAATAACCGATCGGATATCAAAATCTGAAAAACACAACAAAGCACTTATTTTTTATAACAATGGAACTTCTTTTCCGTTGCTCATCAATGCTTTTGGTAGCGAAAAACGCATGGCACTTGCTTTACATAGCCAATCGCTTCTTGAAGCAGAGCAAAAAATTGAACAAATTTTCGAATGGATGTATCTACCCTCAACATTAGCTGATAAAATGAGACTTGCCCATAGAGCCATCAAATTAAGTTCGTGGCTACCCAGGTACTCAAAGCGTAAAGGTAAGTGCCAGGAAGTGGTTCACCTAAATCCAGATTTAAGCACTCTGCCCATTTTAAAATGCTGGCCACACGATGGCGGTAGATTTATTACGTTGCCCATGGTTCATACATACATACCCGAAGAAAAACAACTCAACATAGGCATGTATCGAATGCAAGTATTTTCGCAAAATACAACCGGCATGCACTGGCATATTCACAAAACAGGTGCTATTCACTATACCGAGGCCAAACAAAAAGACAGAAAAATTCCCATAGCCGTATGCCTTGGAGGCGACCCTGTTTATACCTATTGTGCTACAGCTCCCTTACCACATGGCATAAACGAATATATTCTGGCTGGTGTACTTCGTCAAAAAGCTGTTAACTTAGTACCTTGCATTACGCAAAATATTTATGTACCCGAAGATGTCGATATTGTTATCGAAGGTTATGTCGATCCAAACGAACCTCTTGTTAGCGAAGGTCCTTTTGGCGATCATACTGGCTTTTATTCCCTGCCCGACTATTATCCGTTATTTCATGTTACGGCAATTACTCACCAAAAAAAAGCCATATATCCTACAACAATTGTTGGCATACCACCTCAGGAAGATTACTGGTTTATCAAAGCATCGGAGCGAATTTTCTTACCATTTTTGAAACACACACTCCTGCACGAAGTTATCGATATGCAAATGCCTGCTTATGGAGTTGCTCATAACTTAGTATTGGTACAAATCAAAAATTTATATCCCCGACATGCCAACAAAGTTGCAAACGCACTATGGGGTATCGGTCAAATGATGCTAAATAAAATTCTGATTATAACAGACCTGCAACTCAATAATACATTATTCGAGCGAATTAAAAACACATCCTGGAAAAATCGTCTGATGCTTTCTTACGGACCTATGGACGCTTTGGAGCATGCCGGACTTAAACCTTTAGAAGGAGGCAAGTTAATGATGGATGCAACTTCGATGAATAACACTCATTTAATTAGTTATAATGATCAGCTTTTTCAAATACTCAAACGATTCTTCGAACCGCATCACATAACGTACAGTCAGCGTTCATACAACATATTTATAGTTTTTGCCAACAAGCTATCTTCCTTCGATTTTAACAAATTGCTTACATTACTTAATGAAAACAACATTGAAGGCGAAGTTCGCATTTTTATTTTACAAAAAGAATTATACGGGCTATCTACAACTGATTGGGCATGGCATTTTTTAGCAAACTTCGACCCATCAAATGATTTAAAAGTTTTATCGCTAAACCATCTCGACATTCTCATCTTTGATGGGCGAATAAAAAAAATTCAGAACAAAAAGATACCCAACCCTACCATAATGTCAGATACCATTATCGAAAAAGTAAATCAACGTTGGAATCAATTCTTCAACTTGCCTTTCATTACCTCGCCTTCCGAAAAATACCAACGTTTATTTTTTGGTGAAACATACTTTGTTGAATTTTAAATATTGAGAATGTTATCGAATTAAAAAACTTTCAGTATTTTAGCAAGAGATATTGCAAATCATTTCGTAATGATTAAACCGGTTGTCATCTGTTTGATATTATGCATATTGAACACTGTTTTGTCTTTTGCACAAATCAACCATAAACCAATCCTTAAATTTGAACATTATTCTGTCGACAACGGACTATCGCAAAGCTCTGTTAATCACATATTTCAAGACAAAAAAGGCTTTCTTTGGTTTTCTACTCAAGACGGACTAAATAAATTTGACGGATACTCATTTACTATATATCAACACAATCCGTTAGATACAAACTCTATTTCATCGAACTGGATTTATGGAATTGACGAAGATAGCTATGGTAATTTTTGGATAGCAACACAAAATGGATTGAACCGATTTAATCCAAAAACAGGTAAATTCAAGCATTATTATTTAACCAACAATAAAAACGAACCAACGGAAGAAGTTTACCGGGTTTTAGTTGGTAAAGAAGGCGTTATTTGGTATATTACGGCTAAGACTTTGTTTAAATTAGATACTACAACAGGAATAGTAAGTCGTTTCGAACACGATATCGATTACTTTATTTCTAATAAAACCGACAAAGGCTATCCCATGATCGATGATGGCGATGGTATTTGGATTGGCTCTGCATCTGGGCTTTTTTATTTTATAAAAAAACTCGAAGTTTTTAAACCTTTCAAACACATTGACGGTGATTCAAACTCAATATCAGATAATTATATAACGGGTCTTGCGTTCGATGATAAAGGTAATCTCTGGATAGCCACTCGCAATGGATTAAATCGGTTTGACCGCAAAAAAAATAAATTTACACAATTCTTTGCAAACGAAAAAAACGATCATACCAGTTTGCCCAGCAATAACATTACCGATGTTTACTGGAGCAAAAAAGGATTTTTATGGATTGCTACTTCCGGTGGTGGTCTTTCTGCATACGATCCTATCAACCATTATTTTTATCATTTTAAAAAAGATGAGGCTACCGACAATTGTCTTTTCTCAAACTACATTCTCTCGTTGTACGAAGATCGATCCTTGAATTTATGGATAGGTTTAGATGCCGAAGGAATCGATAAAGCCGATATGAAACCACAAAAATTCTATACCATTCGTTCATCTAAAACCAAAGAAGGGTTACATCTAACTTCAAATACAATTGGTTCAATTTATTTAGAAAATGATTCTATATTATGGATTGGGACATGGGAAAACGGCATAAATATTGTTAATAGAAATACCAATCAAGTTACAGTAGTAAATACAACATCCTCTCCCAACAAAGTTGTCGGCAATAACATTCACTCAATAATTCGAGATAGTAGAGGATTGATATGGATTGGCACCCGTAATGGTATATCCATTTACGACAAAAAAACTAAAAAAATGTACAGTGCTAACGATTATTTCAAAATAGACATAAATTCCAAACTTTATGACTTACGTATTTACGATATCAAAGAAGATTTTAAAGGGAATATATGGATTTCGACAAAAAATGGACTGTTTCGTTACAATTTCGATAGCAAAACCATCAATTCTTTTTTTTCAAACCCGAAAGACTCTCTTTCGTTGTACGACAACACTGTTTTGTTTACCTTATGCGATAAAAATGGTTTTATCTGGATAGGTACAAAAGCCGGATTAAATCGATACGACTATAATACCAATAAATTTTTCCGAATTGCTTATAAAAAAACATTTGTACCCAAAAAAAATGTTCGTATTTATGAAGCCCCCAGCAATCCATACATTTATCATTTATGCGAAGACATGTTCGACGAAAGTATATTATGGATTGGAACAGGCTCTGGTTTAAACAAATTCAACAAACAAAATCATACTTTCGAAATATACACCATCGAAGATGGGTTGCCCAATGGCACTATCTACGAACTCGTTCAAGATAAAAATGGCAACCTATGGATGAGTACCAACCGAGGTATTGCATTGTTTAATACTCAAACTAAAACTTTTACTTCATTCAACACCGACGATGGTATTCAGGGACTCGAATTTAACAACGGTGCATCGTATATTGCACCCAGTGGCGAAATTTTCTTTGGTGGTATTAATGGTATAACCGTTATTAACCCTTCGCAGCAAAAAGTGAATGTATTTTTACCCAATGTTGTATTTACTACGTTAGAAAAAATTGATGGAAATGGCAAAAAAGAAGTCTTTAACATAACCGATGAACAACTTATCGAATTGAATTACAACGATCATTCCATTATATTTTCATTTGCGGCCTTAGAGTTCACTAAACCCAGAAACAATAGCTTTAAGTATATGCTCGAAGGAGTAACTAACCAATGGGTAAACATTGGCAATAAGAACACGCTTGAAATTGGCGTCCTTTCACCCGGCGAATATAAACTTTATATCAAAGGAAGCAATAACGATGGAATATGGAACGAAGAACCAACAGTTATTAATATTATCGTTCATCCTCCTTTTTACAAAACCATATATGCTTATTTGTTGTATGCTTTCATCTTAGGCTCTATTGGCTTCTCGTATGTTCAATCGCGTACAAAGAAACTACGTGCTGCCAACGAAGCACTTCGCGAAAAACAGCTTTCAGCACTCGAAATTGCACGCCAAAAAGAAGAACTTTCGATTAAAAACAAAAACATTACCGACAGCATTAACTATGCTAAACGAATTCAAGAAGCATTACTACCATCGGAATACTTGTTTAGAAAACTCCTACCCGATTCATTTATTCTGTACAAACCACGCGACATTGTATCAGGCGATTTTTACTGGATAACAGAAAAAGAAAGCAAAATATTCGTTGCTGCCGTAGATTGTACCGGACATGGTGTACCGGGAGCATTTATGAGCATTATCGGTTACGATTTGCTCAAAAATATAACACGAGAGCAAAATATTGAAGACCCTGCCGAAATTCTTAATCTCCTCAATTTAGGCGTTTCCGATACTTTCAGTAAACAATCGACAGATTACGAAATTAAAGATGGTATGGATGTGGGGCTGCTTGTCATCGACCGCATCAATAAACAAATTCAATACGCCGGTGCCTTAATCCCACTTTATATCATTCGCAACAAGCAACTCATCGAAATTAAAGGCAACCGCTTTGCCATTGGCAAAATAGAAGGAAACGAACACAAAAAATTCGACCTGCATACATTCGAATACGAAAACAACGATATGATTTATCTCTTCTCCGACGGATATGCCGACCAAATAGGCGGACCTATGCAAAAGAAATTTAAATATCGCCGTTTTCAGCACCTATTGCTCTCTATTCATTCACTACCACTTAACAAACAAAAAGATTTTCTCAACGAAACTTTCGAAACATGGAAAGGTGAACTCGAACAAGTGGACGATATCTTAATTATTGGCATCAGACTATAAAATATGAAAAAACTATTATTCATACTCGTTCTAATTCAGAGTATATTACATGCACAAATCGATACCACTCAAATGTTTCGATACACATCTTCCTCGGTACTCAAAGAAGGCGTTTATCTTACCTTTGACAACTTCATTAAGCAAAAACCTATCCCACTAGAAAATATTCGAACAGCCAATAAAGAAACCAACATAGAAAACATCTTCAAACAAAAAGTTTTTTATTATACCGATCTTTCTGGATTAACCAAAGAAGTCGAAAGTCGTTCGATATGGGGATATGTGATCAACAACGCATTGTTTGTTTATTACAACAAAGATTTTTTTCGCGTCTCCTACCTGGGCAGTATTGCCCATTTCATTTCAACTCAAACCATAAGAAATTACGTCAACCCCTACGACCCCTATTATGGTTATTACTATCCATACCCTACTCCTTCGTACGAAACAACTCAATTAGTACAAAACATTATCGACTTTAAAACAGGCAAAATTTATCCATTCACCCCCGAATCTGTTTTGGCTCTTATCTCCGACGACAACGAACTGTTTAACGAATACAGTCAGCTCAAAAAAAAGAAAAAACGCGAACTAATGTTTCTCTACATTCGAAAATATAACGAAAAACATCCACTTTATTTATATCAATGAAAACTATTCTAACATTATCATTGTTTCTTTTAGTAATAAAAACCCTGGCACAACTCGAAGTGCCATCAGCCGAGCTTATTCAGAAATTTTATAAAACCACCACATGTTTTGTGCTCGACGACAACCCATTTTCCGAGTCGAATATTCAACTTAAATCGGCCGCTGAAAAATTCTGGAAACTAACACCATACGAAATTATTGGTGTTGAAGAATACGAAAAACGAAGAAAACAAACCAAATACTCTTTTGTTTCAATCGATGAAGTTTATTTCGATAATACCAAAAACCCAGTTCGATACAAATTTCTTTGTCTTTACTTAGGCGGAAATTATGCAACAGATAGCGATATGCCACAATTAACCACCATTCCTCTGGCTTATACCAACGAAGAAGAAGCCAACTATGCTCACAAAATTGGAACATTGCTTATTTTTTTGCAACAACACATACAAACAGTTCAAAAAAATCCTCAATTAAAAAAATCGAATATTATAGAATACTATCAACAAAATCTTGGCACGCTTAAAAATAAAGCCTTGTGGCTTGTTAAAGATGAAGTTGAACCCAAACTACGCAATGAGACTTTTTTAAAAAGCATTTACCCTTATAACATAAAACTTGTTACACACGACGACATCGAAGCGGCCATCGATAATCGCAACCCCGATGTTGTTTTTTTACACAAAGTAGGAACACCTAAAAACGGTTCAAAAACATATAAAATACTTATCGATACACAAAACGCCCAGTTGTATTATTTCGATTATCATACAGTTAGCGAAAATAAACCAGACGCTTTTTTGGAAACCGATTTAAAAAAACTAATAAAATAACGTATGAGCGACGATAAAAAAATCATTTTTTCAATGGTTGGGGTAAACAAAATTTATCCACCCCACAAGCAAGTTTTAAAAAATATTTATCTCAGCTTTTTTTATGGTGCCAAAATAGGTATCATTGGTTTAAACGGATCTGGAAAATCGTCGTTGCTTAAAATCATTGCCGGCGAAGACCGTAGCTATGAAGGCGAAGTTGTTTTTTCGCCCGGCTATACTATTGGCTACTTGCCACAAGAACCTATTTTGGATAAAAGCAAAACCGTGCGCGAAATAATCGAAGAAGGTGTACAAGAAATAGTAACTCTGCTTAATGAATACGACGAAATAAACATGCGTTTTGCCGAACCCATGTCTGAACAGGAAATGAACAAACTACTTGAACGTCAGGGACAACTTACCGAACTCATCGAACAGCACGATGGTTGGGAACTCGACAATAAGCTAGAGCGTGCAATGGATGCCCTTCGTTGCCCACCACCCGATACCCCCATTTCGATACTAAGCGGTGGGGAATTACGACGCGTAGCCCTTTGCCGCCTATTACTAAAGCAACCCGACATCCTCCTGCTCGACGAACCCACCAACCATCTCGATGCCGAATCGGTACAGTGGCTCGAAACACATCTACAACAGTACAAAGGAACAGTTATTGCAGTTACACACGACCGATACTTCCTCGACAATGTTGCCGGATGGATACTCGAACTCGATCGTGGCGAAGGCATACCATGGAAAGGCAATTACTCATCGTGGCTCGAGCAAAAAGCAAAACGACTCGAAATGGAAGAAAAAGCAGCCACCAAACGCATGAAAACTCTACAACGCGAGCTCGAATGGGTTCGCATGTCGCCTAAAGCACGTCAGGCAAAACCCAAAGCACGCTTAGCTGCATACGAAAAACTTATTAGCGAAGATGTAAAACAAAAAGAAGAACGACTCGAAATTTTTATTCCCAACGGACCACGTTTGGGCAACAAAGTTATTGAATTTAAAAATGTTACTAAAATTTTTGACGATAAAATCCTGTTCGAAAACTTATCATTCGACTTACCACCCGCTGGCATTGTCGGTATTATTGGACCCAATGGTGCAGGAAAAACCACCCTTTTTAGAATGATTATGGGCTTTGAAAAACCAACTTCCGGCGAAATTATTATCGGCGATACGGTTAAAATTGGATATGTCGATCAAGCACATACCGCTATCGATCCTGAAAAAACGGTTTTTGAAGTTATCTCAAACAACAGTGAATGGATAACCGTGTCGGGAAAGCAATTTAATGCACGTGCTTATGTAGCTCGATTCAACTTTAGCGGTGCCGACCAGGAAAAAAAATGTGGTGTGCTTTCAGGTGGAGAACGCAATCGTTTACATCTAGCATTGACCTTAAAATCTGAAGCTAATGTTCTTCTACTCGACGAACCAACCAACGATATCGACGTAAATACACTTCGTGCACTCGAAGAAGGATTGGAAAATTTTGCTGGATGTGCCGTCATTATATCGCACGACCGATGGTTTCTCGATCGTGTTGCCACACACATTCTCGCATTCGAAGGCAACTCGCAAGTTTATTATTTCGAAGGAACCTACTCCGAATACCTCGAAAACAAAAAGAAACGCATGGGCGACGAAGGACCAAAACGAATTAAATACAAAAAACTCATAAAATAATCATTATGAAAATATTAAGTATTTTACTATTTATCACACTTGTTCTACCCGAAAATCCTGTAGATAAACTAATAAATGCAGCTGCTAAAGGCGATGTAAACAAAATATCTACCTTGCTAAAAAAAGGTATCGATATCAACCAAAAAAACAGAGCCCGTTGGACTGCTTTAGGATATGCATGTAAATATGGACATTTAGATGTAGTAAAATTTTTAATCGAAAACGGAGCTGATATTAACGAAACCGTCAATACTGGCTCAACACCTCTGTCTGTTGCCCTGCTCGAAGGACATTTTCATATTGCAGAGTATCTCGTTAAAAACAAAGCCGACGTAAATAAACCCGATTTGCTTGGAATGACACCACTAATGTGGGCTGTAAAAGACAACCTTTTTAAAATGACTCAATTCCTGATACTACACGGAGCCAACGTAAACGCAATAAATCAGAACGGACGTTCGGTATTGGACATTGCCAGCGACGATAAAATCATAAAACTTTTAAAAGAAAAAGGAGCTAAAAATAGTACTGAAATTATCAAATGAATCCGTTTATGAATCAACCATTATCTATACCAAAAGGGACCAGAGATTTTACACCCGAACAAGTTAGCAAACGTCAATACATTTTTGATACGTTAAAACGTATTTTTAGTCTTTACGGATTTGCTCCTATCGAAACTCCGGCAATGGAACAACTCTCTACATTGCTTGGTAAATATGGCGAAGAAGGAGATAAATTGCTTTTCAAAGTTTTAAATTCGGGTGATTTTATTAAAGACATTAGCAATAATGATTGGAATGAAGGTAATTCGCATAAACTATCGCTCAAAATATGTGAAAAAGGTCTTAGATACGACTTAACAGTTCCATTTGCCCGCTACGTAGTTATGCACCGCAACGAAATTGTTTTTCCGTTCAAACGCTATCAGATACAACCTGTTTGGCGTGCCGATCGACCACAAAAAGGACGCTACCGAGAGTTTTATCAGTGCGATGTAGATATAATCGGAACCAACTCATTAATTGCCGAAACAGAACTGTTGCTCATCATCAACAACGTATTCGATGCGTTGCAGCTTAAATATATTACATTACTCAACAATCGCAAAATATTACAGGGACTTGCCGAACGATGCTCGTTAAACGAACATTTTGTTGCATTTACAACCATACTCGATAAACTCGACAAAATAGGTATAGATGCCGTAATGATAGAACTTGCCCTATTGCCTGTAGAACAAAACATTTTAAACGAATTAAAAAACTTTTTGCAGCAATTTTTATCGTTATCTTCCAATTCCCAAAAAATCCAAATTGCAAAGTCATTTATCAACAACGAAATTGGACTAAAAGGACTGGAAGAATTAGATTTCTTAGTCAATCACGCCAAACAACTCAACATAGAACACAACATCAAATTCGATATCCTGTTAGCACGAGGCTTAAGCTACTATACAGGAACCATTCTCGAAGTCAAATCGAGCGAAACAGCTATGGGAAGCATCTGCGGAGGTGGACGCTACGACAACCTTACCGGTATCTTTGGCCTGCCCGATGTGTCGGGAGTTGGGATGTCGTTCGGAGCCGACCGTATTTACGACATTATGGAAACTCTTAACCGATTCCCCGAAAACTTAACTCAACCGACTGACGTTTTTATTGCTAATTTTTTACCCAACATAGAAAACCAACTAATCGAAATCACACAACAACTAAGAAAAAATCAAATTCGAGCCGATTTATTTTACGATAACACAGTTAAACTAAAAAAACAACTTACCATTGCACATCAGAAAAAAATACCCTGGGTCTTAATAGTAGGAGAAGATGAACTACAACAAGGCAAATATCAACTCAAAAACATGAACACGGGGGAACAATTTTTGCTTTCACTTACAGATATTATCGAAAAAATTAAAAAATCATGAAAACATTTACATTCATTTTCTTGCATGTATTATTTTTCTTATTCGTTCATGCCCAAGAGGGACATAAGCTTATTAAGTGGCTAACCTTAAAAGAAGCAGTTGAGCTCAACAAAATTCAACCAAAAAAGTTTATCATCGATATGTACACCGACTGGTGTGGCTGGTGTAAAAAAATGGATGCCGAAACGTTTAATCATCCTGCTATCGCTGCATTTATTAACGAACACTTTTATCCGGTAAAATTCAATGCCGAAACCAAAGATACTATTGAGTTTAAAGGCAAGAAATACACCAATTCCAACATTGGATTTAGACCAACACATAGTCTTGCTCTGGAACTCATGAACAATCGTGCCTCCTATCCCACCATGGTTTATCTCGACGAACAATTAAATAGCATTAGTGCTGTCCCGGGTTATATGTCACCTGCCGATATTGAGCCTGTACTGGTATTTTTTGCCCGCAATTTCTACAAAATTTATCCCTTTGAACAATTTAAAAAAGATTTCGATAAAGCCTTTCGCGATACCACCAAAATTGTCGATAAAATACAATGGCAACATTTCGATAAAGGACTAAAATCAAACAAAAAGAAAATTATCTTTATGTATTTCAATGGCTGTATCGACTGTGCCATAATGCAACGTGTTATCTTTCAACACGATACTATTGCCCATCTACTCAACGACAAATTCACCATCATACCATTTGATGTACTTACAACCGACACCATACGTTTCAACGACATTGCTTACATTAACGAACAAAAACAACATCCTTTTCATCAACTTGCTGTAACACTTACCAATGCACAAATTAACATACCGGGCATGGTCTTTTTAAGCGAAAACAACCAACTCATTTCGTATGTCCCCGGATATTTCCCGCTAAATGCAATGGAAATGCTTCTTCATTTTTTTTACAAAGAAGCTTACAAAACGCAAACATGGGAGCAATTTACCAAAAACTTTCATTCCAATATAAAACCATAAATGCTGCAACTACCAAACATATACATTGCCGGAAGCGGTAACCTTGCATGGAATTTAACTCGTGCTTTTGTTTGCAACAATTTGCCCGTGAAAGGCATCTGGTCTTTAAACACAAACAGTGCCAGCGAACTTGCTCAATTAACAAATATTCCAGCATTAACCCAAAGCGATTTTTTTAACAAAGACGGACTATTTTTTTTGTGCGTCAACGATTCTTCTATTGAAACACTTGCTCAACAACTTTCGTCAAAAATATTAATTCATTGTGCCGGTTCTGTCTCTTTAAATGTATTGCTTAACCATACTCAATATGCAGCTGTTTTTTATCCGTTGCAAACCTTTAACAAAAATAAAGCGGTAAACTTTAAAGATATACCGGTTTTCATCGAAGCATCTCATGAGGGCTTACAAAATCAATTAACTTTCATGGCAAAAAAAATTGGAAGTAAGCCATACACCGTCAACTCTGAACAACGTTTAGGTATTCATTTGGCTGCTGTTTTTGCCAATAACTTTTCAAACTATATGATAACACTTGCACAACAAATAACCAAAAAAAACAACATCAATACAAATGTTTTAGTCCCACTGTTGCTTGAAACTTTCCAAAATGCCATTGAACTCGGTGCCGAGCATGCACAAACAGGACCGGCTATGCGAAACGACCAAATTACTATTAGAAAACATCTCGAAATACTTAAAGACAACCCCGAATTAAAAAAAATTTATAGTTTTGTAACGGAGTCTATTATCGAATTTTATAAAAATGAACAAAAGTCTTAACTTTAAAGAAAAACTGGTTTACATTCGTGCTTTTGCATTCGATGTAGATGGCGTATTTTCGGGTAATATTTATCTTTCGTCGAATGGTGAGCAATGGCGTTCGATGAATATTAAAGATGGATACGCTATACAATACGCTGTTAAAAAAGGTTATCCGGTTGCTATCATTACAGGTGGCTTGTGCAAAGGAATACAAATTCGTTTCGAAGGACTGGGAGTACAAGATATTTATTTAGGTTCGAGCCATAAAAAAGAAGCATTTTCTGACTTTCTGCAAAAATATCAGTTACAGCCAAACGATGTATTGTATATGGGTGACGACCTGCCCGACTACGAAGTAATGAAAATGGCTGGTATCTCGGTTTGTCCTGCCGATGCTGCCGTAGAAATCATCGAAATTGCTGATTATATATCGAACTACAAGGGAGGTGAAGGATGCGTACGCGATATCATTGAGCAAGTACTCCGGGCACAAGGAAAATGGTTCAATGCCGATGCTTTTGAATGGTAAAAAAATAAATATGAAAATAGCCAACTTTTTACAACTGGTACGATACAAAAACCTGATTATTATTGTACTAACCATGTATGCCATACGTTATGGTATCATTTATCCTTTTTTGCATCAAATCAATTATTCGCTTCAACTAGGCGAATTGCCCTTCTTACTGCTGGTACTTGCCACAGTTTGCATTGCTGCTGCCGGTTATGCCATCAACGACTATTTCGATATTCGTTCCGATATGTCGAATCACCCCGAAAGTGTTATCGTTGGCACTAAACTTTCGCGTCGCACAGCACTAACTGCCAACAATATATTGAATTTTATCGGTGTCGTACTTGGCTTTTATGTTTCGCACTACATTCACTTAACCAAACTTGGTTTTCTTTTCCTATTCATTTCGGGCATTTTGTGGTTCTACTCATCGTTTTTTAAACGAATGCTTCTATGGGGCAATATGATTGTAGCTCTGTTTGCTGCTTTAATACCTTTGCTTCCGGTTATTTACGAAATTCCATTGCTCAACGAAGTTATTACAAAAGGCCGACCACCAGTTGAAGCTAAGACCGTTTCAGTTATTTTTATATTTGCACTGGGCTATGCATACTTTGCATTTATGTTTACACTTATTCGCGAAATTGTTAAAGATATGGAAGACATGCAAGGCGACAGCGAACTACAACGAAACACGCTACCATTGGTATTTGGCATTCAAAAAACAAAATGGGTAGTGCATGTCCTATCGATAATCATTATCGCATCGTTGCTGACTATTTACGTAATGTTTTTCCAGGATATTATCTCCATTGTATATTTGAGTTTAACGGTTATTCTTCCGCTCGCTTATTTGCAATACAAACTACACAAATCCACCGGCAACAAAGAATTTTACAAAATAAGCCAGCAATTAAAAATCATCATGTTTTTCGGATTGGGTTTTGTTGTAATTTTGTGGTTTACATTGTAATCCGATGCTACTCCATAAATTATCAAAATATACTATTTATTTGGGTTCTCAATCGCCCCGTCGTAAGCAATTACTCCAAGGTATGGGGATTCATTTCGATATTCTTCCTCAACGACATACCAATGAAAATTTTCCCGAAAAACTCAAAGAACAAGACATTGCCATTTATTTGGCACAACAAAAATCACTTTTGTACAATGATTTTCTAATACATCCTAACATTATTATTATCACAGCCGATACTATTGTTTCACTGGAAGGGAAAATATTAGGTAAACCTTCCGATGCAACCGAAGCCGCCAATATGCTCAAACATCTATCAGGAAAAAAACATATCGTTTACACAGGGGTTTGTCTCAAAACACAACAAAAAGAAATTTCGTTTTTCGATTCAACCGATGTCTATTTTAAATCATTATCGGACGATGAAATTCAATATTACATCACACACTACAAGCCATACGACAAAGCTGGTAGTTATGCTGCGCAAGAATGGATAGGATACATAGGTATCAAAAAAATTGCAGGCTCGTATTTCAATGTTATGGGCTTGCCCGTTCATAGATTGTATGTAGAACTTGAAAACTTAATATCATGAAAGCCATTTTGACGTTGATAATTGCATGGTTCATCTTTTTCAAAACTACTGCCGATGAAGGCATGTGGATACCAATGTTGCTACATCAATCCACCATTCAAAAAATGAAAGAAAAAGGCTTCAAATTATCGGCAGAAGACATATATAGCATCAACAAAGCCAGCATGAAAGATGCTGTGGTACTATTTGGTCGTGGATGCACGGGTGAATTTATCTCCGATCAAGGACTCTTACTAACCAATCACCATTGTGGATACGGCTCTATTCAACGACACAGCACCCTCGAACACGACTACCTTTCCGATGGGTTTTGGGCTAAATCGCTTCAAGAAGAACTCCCCAACCCCGGATTAACGGTTTCGTTACTTGTTCGTATGGAAGATGTAACCGACTACGTATTAAACAATGTAACACCACAAATAACAGAAGCCAAACGCGAAGAAACCATTCAGGCTGCCATACAGCAACTTAAAGCAAAATATTCCGAAAACAATCGTTATCAGGTCGAAATAAAACCGTTCTACTACGGAAATCAATATTTTATGTACATCTACGAAGTCTTTAAAGATGTTCGTTTAGTAGGTACACCTCCATCTTCCATTGGTAAATTTGGCGGCGATACCGACAACTGGATGTGGCCACGTCATACCGGCGATTTTAGTTTGTTTCGCGTTTACGCCAATAAAAACAACGAGCCTGCCGAATACTCGCCCGATAATGTCCCCTACAAACCAAAAAAACATTTTCCTATTTCGCTAAAAGGTGTTAAAGAAAACGATTTTACTATGGTATTCGGGTTTCCGGGAACAACTCAACAATACATTCCATCCTATGCCATAGATTTGATTCAAAATATCGAAAACCCTCACCAAATCAAGTTGCGCGATATTCGCCTGCAAATCATCAAATCGGCTATGGACACCAGCCGCCTTATTCGCATTCAATATGCCAACAAACAAGCCAGCATTGCCAATTCATGGAAAAAATGGATTGGCGAAAACGAAGGATTAAAACGATTACAAACAATAAAGAAAAAACAAGATTTCGAAAAGCAATTTATAAACTGGGCTGCTATGGATCCCGATCGCGCACTGGTGTACGAAAAAATTCTTCCTACCTTTCAAAACGTCTATGAACAAATAAAACCCTTACAACTCATTGAAACATACTACTTCGAAGCCCTTTTTGCCGTCGAAATTATACAATTTTGCTCAAATGTAAATCAACTCCTCGAAAGCAAAAACTTTGCAAACGCATACGAAAACTTCTTAAACCGCCATAAAAGTTTCTTTAAAAACTACCAGCCTGCCATAGACAAACTTACATTTGAAAAAATGATGGCTGCGTTTGTCGTAATTATTTCTAAAGAATATACACCCAAAACACTTTTACAGCTTAAGAAAAAATTTAAAAACAACTGGAAAAACGTATCCGAATATGTATTTAACAATTCTATTTTGTTAAATACCTCGAAACTAGAATCATTAAAAACATCCGATGAAAAAAATATTCGCAAAATATTACAAAACGACATTTTTTTCAAGATCTGGATTGAAGCCAAAAACATATTCAATAATACTATTTTGCCCCCCATGAAATGGTATCAAACACAAATCGACAGTTTAAACCGCATTTATATTCGTGGACAGATGGAACTCCTGTCCGACAAAGATTTTTACCCCGATGCCAATCTTACCTTACGCATATCGTATGGCACTATTAGCAGTTACAATCCCAGCGACGGTATACACTATCACTGGCAAACAACCATCGACGGCATCATCGAAAAAGACGACACTACCATATATGACTACATTGTCCCTAAAAAACTCAAAGAACTTTGGAAAGACAAAGACTACGGACCCTACGGCGAAAATGGAACGCTCCCTGTATGCTTTATAGCCAACAACCACACTACAGGTGGCAACAGCGGAAGCCCCGTATTAAATGCCAATGGCGAACTCATTGGCTGCAACTTCGACCGTACGTGGGAAAGCACTATGAGCGACCTGCACTACGACCCCTATCGATGCCGAAACATTTGCCTCGACATTCGCTATATGCTTTTTATCATCGACAAATTTGCCAATGCAAAACACCTCATAAACGAAATGACTATTGTTCAATAACCATGCGATTCGATGTACTAACCATATTGCCCGAACTTTTACAAAGCCCTCTCAGTCACTCTATCGTAAAACGAGCAGTAGAACGCAAAATTGTAGAGATACACATCCACAATATACGCAACTATAGCCCATACAAACACCGTCAGGTTGATGACTACCCCTATGCCGGAAAAGGTGGTATGGTACTCATGATAGAACCTATTTACCAGGCAATAACACACTTAACATCACAAATAACATACGATGAAATAATATATACCTCACCCGATGGTGAATTATTCAATCAGAAATTAGCTAACGAACTATCTCTAAAAAAAAATATTCTTATTCTTTGCGGACATTATAAGGGTGTCGACCATCGCGTACGGGAACATTTAATAACCCGCGAAATAAGCATTGGCGACTATGTGCTTACAGGTGGCGAACTGGCTGCAGCCGTCATGATCGATTGCATTGTGCGATTACTCCCCGGTGCCATTAACGACGAAATGTCGGCACTAAGCGATTCATTTCAAGATAATTTGCTGGCACCGCCAGTTTACACACGACCCGCTGAGTTTAACGGCTGGAGAGTTCCCGATATCTTGCTATCGGGCAACGATAAAGCCATTGAACAATGGAAACTCGAACAAGCCATAGAACGCACCAAAAAAATACGACCTGATTTGTTTAATAAATTATAAATTCATCTATTCATTATCTGTAATGAATTATGAAAATTTGAATATTGTTCTCACAACATCCATTGCTCGTCTTTTTTTTAAAAAAAAAGAAACAACCATTAAACACAATGTTGATTCTGACTTCGCTACTTTTTTAAAACTTAATAAATTGATAAGCAGAAATTTACATTTTTACATTTTTAAAAAGTTAATATATAATGCCTAATATTTAATTTTTATTTTTTCAATATAGTAGCCGTATTGTCGTACTATGTCATAATGTTGATAAATTTTTAATAAAATTAACATTACAAATGTACAAAATTCAAAAAAATTTTGTAATATTGTAAAAAAAATTGTTAGTTAAAATAATAAAAGGAGGTAGTATGTCAAAAAAATTACTTTATCACCTTAATGGCAATACGGATGGTAGATTAAAAACATATCTTGATTCATTAAAAGACACCCTCCATATTGCTTGGTATCCTTCAGCAGGAATAGATTTCAGACCTATGTTGTATTTGTCCCCAAAATATTCTGAAAAAAATCCTGGTTCAATAAAAGAAAATATATTCCCTAACTTCTTTATTTACACTGATTATTTACCCTATTTTACATTTTTCAATAAATCTATTATTTATAAAGATAGAAGAACCGTTGTCACTGTGGAGCATATCGAAGCATTACCCAATCTAAGATTACGATTAGATGAGGATATTGTTGAGTTTCCAGAAGGGAACGAATTAACCGGCAAAGTATTATTTTTAGAAATAAAAGTAAAATCAAAGGAACTGGGTGAACTTCAATACCCCCTAATATATGCATTTGTCGAGAATGAAGCGTTTTGTTCTAAAATATTATTACCTTCAAAATCTGATATTTCTCATATTATTCATGTTCGTTATGGCACTGCATATGGCGGCAGTAAGTCAAGTGGAATATGGTTATTTAATGTATTAAAAAGACTTAATTGCAAGGTATTTATTTCTGATGGTTTATATAACCTTGCATCTGGCGACGTAGCTGCTTTAGTTAAATACCGAAACTTAAATGGCAATAAACCAGAAATGGAGGTCATTAGAACTCTTCCAGGTAAACTATGGTCAAAGATGATTACTAATATAACATGGAATATTGTAAAATAATATCGTGCGCTATTTCTGCTAATAACGGCTATGCGGTTTGGGGTAAATATTTTTTAAAAAAAATTAACACTACAAATGTACAAAATTTAAATAAATTTTGTAATTTTGTAAAAAAAATTCTAGTACTAATTTTAATAGAAAAACTAAAACAACAAATAAACTAATAAAATATGAGACAAAGAGAATACGATCAATGGGTTTGTACAACCAACGTAACCCAACAAGAACAATTATGTGGTGGTTCAAAAATATCTAACAATGAAAGGTATTTCATTGATAGATATGCTAAAAAAAACATTCTAGATATTGGTTGTGGAACAGGACGTAGAACTTTCCCCGAATGGATTAAACGAAATCTTAACTTCTATGGTATAGAAAAATTTGAAAACCTAATAAATGAAAGTAAATGCAAAGAGAAAATATTACAAGCAGATATTTCCAGCAATGAATTTATTGAAAGAGTCGAAGAACTTTTGGCCGAGAAGTTCGATATTGCATTTCTATTTGGTGGTGTAATTAACGGGATTATTGACAGAAACTTACAGGAAAATACATGGAAAAATTTTAAATTTCTATTAAATAAATGCGACTATATACTGATAGACACACTATCTCATTTTGATTGGTTTGAAACAGCAGAAACAGGAAAAGAAATCCAATTATTTGATTTATTTCCTACACAATATTTCTATTCAAGGATAGAGATTGAAAAATTAAATAATGAATTCGAAATAGAAATTTGTGAAGAACGAACAGAAAACATAAAAGATCTAGAAAGAACACATTTTCTACTTAGAAAAAAGTAAAACCAGTGCTAACAGTCCCTACAACGCAAGTGGTAGGGGCTGTGCTTCCAGGGCAGTGAAGTGCTAAATCAAAGTTCTGTTCTTTTAACCCCAAATTGTTAATAGAAATTTTTTCTAACGACCACCATCAGGAAATTTTAGCCATAAGTTATTGAAATAAATTTTATCTATGTGAAAAAAAGAATAAAAAAATCATTTTTTTAGCGTAAGAAACTCTTACCAGCTTTTATGGATTTTAAAATATCGTTTACCAACAAAATCATTAACCGATGGTGAGGATATTGTTATGGATAAAAATGCTCAATAAGATGCCATTTGATTCAATGCTTCAATCCCTGCTTCTGCCATTATATGGCAGCAATCGAGGCTACCATCCGCAACAGTTGATAAAACAGTTTATCGCCATTATATGATGTGGAGCAAATAAATTTGTGCATATCCAGATAACCCGACAGGATGAAGTAATACAACCGTTAGTTTCGGTAATTATCAACAACGACCATCAACGAATACTAAAACTTTTCCGTGCCATGAAACGTAAAAAATGTTTAATCGGTCCTTGAACGAACACCAATCATTTTGAATCTCTCTTATTTTTGTGTACTTATTACAATTTAGGGATTATAAAAAAATATACTAATATGATAATTTAATTTTTTATAGAGCTATTCTTTTCGACTTTTTACTTAGCTTTGCAAAAAAGAAAGTTATGGAAAGTTCTATTCGTGTATTGATGATTGATGCCTCTACTGGCTTTTATAAATTATCGCGTTTCCCTGTTGGTAAATACTTTGGTCCGGTCGACATAGGCTTTCATTTAGCATCACAACATAATGCGTTAACAATAGGTACCGGGGTTTTAGCTGGCTCTATACTTCCCGGCTCAAACCGATTGATTTTTACCGGTTTTTCGCCTGCATGGGCTGGTTTTTTTATATCCTCTATGGGTGGAGCAGGGCTTGTTTTCGACAACCTTGGCATAAACATGATTTCCATAGTTGGACAAGCAAAAACTCCCTCTATACTTTATCTTAATAGAAATCATGGCGAAGAAATTCACGTCGAATTAGAACCTATCGATATTCATGCTGTTTGGACTAGTGGTCGTAAAGGAATTTACTCCTTAATGGATTACACTTACTCCAAATTTGGTTATCGATACGAAAACGAGCCACGAATATTAGCTACCGGTCCGGCATCGCTGGTTACCGATTTTGGTGCTATTGGCTCTGCTCCTATTCGCAATAACGAAATAACTTTTGTGGACACATGGGCAGGGCGTGGCGGATTTGGCAGCAAACTTCTGCAACAACACGGCATAGCTGCCATCATTTACGGTGGAACATTCATCGACGAAGACTTCCGCGACAGAAAAGTGGCCGATACTTGGTTCGAAGACAAATACAACAAAAAACTGGCAGCAAAAGACATAGAAGCAACCACTAAATATCGTTTCGACGAAAACTTCGAAACAGGAGGTACCTTCGGTGTTAACTTTGCTACCATGAGTGGCAATATACTTGCCTTTAACTATAAAACCTTATACTGGAGCGAAAATGATCGCAAAGAGCTTCACAAAAAATTTATTGTTGACCATTATTTAAAACAGTTTAACGAAGAAACTATTAAAACCAAGCAATTCAAAAATTGTGGCGAACCTTGTGTAGCAGTTTGCAAAAAAATGCATGGCAAGTATAAAAAAGACTACGAGCCATATCAAACCATGGGTCCACTGATTGGTGTATTCGACCAACGTGCTGCCGAAATGGTTAATCATTATGCCGATACCATGGGCTTCGATGCCATATCTATAGGTGGTGTTTTGGCATGGATTATGGAATGTGTCAACGATGGACTTATAAAACCTAAAGAAATAGGCTTAAAGGCAAAACCTAAATTCGATATTCAACAGTTCGATATCATCAACGATTCGTTGCATAATGCACAACTGGCAGTTAACATCATCGACAATATAATTTTGCGTAAATACGAAATGCTCGATTTGAGCGATGGGGCACGCATCTTAGCTCACAAACTTTCTTATGATCGCGGGCGAAGAATTATCGACAAATTTGTGTTTAACGCTTTTCGTCGAAAAGGTTGGATGGTGCCCAACCAATATTGGACACCGGGTGCACTCTCGCCCATGCCTATTATGGGAAAATACTACATGTATTACGGAAAAGATTTTATTGAGCCCCGAAAACTGGGACGCGAGAATGCCCAACGCTTTATTAAAGAGCTTATGCTCGATAATATGGGATTCTGCCGTTTTCACCGAGCATGGGCAGAAGACATGGTGCCCGAAATACTCGGAAAAATTTATGGCAAAAAATACGAGTATCAGGAATCGATACGTAATATTGCTGCCTGGATTAACAGCCGTAATTCATCTACCTTTTGGGAATCGGAGCGAAACATCGATTTTATACATGCCTTTATTAAAAAGAAATTCGAAGAAAAGTCGGATACACTCGAGCTCAATTACTGGTTCGAACGTTTCAATATAAACAAACATGAAGCAGCATTCGAATTCTGGTACGAAATACATAAAGGTATTCACGAATCATTCAAAGGTATTATTTGTTAGCTATGGGACATTTTATCGAAGATGCCGAAAACAAAGAACACGAATTAAATAAAGCGGTTTTTACCAACAGCCACAACAAAACTGAAATACAAAAAGAAAATCAAAGCTTATATCTACCATTTCACGAAGAAATGGTTAGGTTTATCAACAAGGTTGCATCTCTTAGTCCCGAAAGTCGTAAACCAGTTGTTGAAATAGGTTTTACACATCTATCGGGCGAAAACTATTACGAATATTTTGCTTCATCGTACAAAATTATTAAGGTTACAAAATTGTTCTTTTTTAAAAAAGAACGAGTTTACTACTGGTGGCGACGAATTATTGTAGAAATGGCTAATCAAAACGATTACGTTATCATTAAATTACACGAAAAAGGCACTTCCGAAAGCAATATATCAGATGTCATTAAAAAGAAAATGCGAACCAATATACGCATTAGCAAACTCGATTCGCCAACAGCCATCACTATGCTCGATTATTTGGGCTATCGAATATCGGCACACGAACTAATAAAGTATTTAGAGTCTAAATAATTACGAAAACATATTGTTCTACTAATACTCAGGCTACAAGCCTAAAATTTCCAAACAACGATCGAACTTATTTTTTTCATTATTCCAATTCAATTCCCTGGCTGCTCCGATGCAATTCAATTTCCATATTTGATACATGTCGTTATTGCATTCTATGTTCTTGATAGTCTCGGCAAGCTTTTGGGCATTTATCTCGTCTATGCTTATTCCTACATGGTACATATCTATTATTCGTTTCATTTCGGGAAAATTGGAACATATTACCGGAACTCCTGCATGAATGTAGTCGAACAGCTTATTTGGCAGAGCATAATAATAATTTAAACCTCTGTTTGCCTCGAGCGAAAAACCTAAAAAGGCTATTGATGTGTAAGCACGAAGCTCTTCGAAAGGTAACTTCCCCAAAAATCTGACGCGTTTTTGTATATTGAGTTTAATAACCTGTTGTTTCAGTTCGTTTTCTATATCGCCAGCTCCAATGATAAGTAAACCGTAATGCCGATCGAGCAAAGGAATTGTGTCAATCAACATTTCAAGTCCTCGTCCAACATTCAGAGATCCCTGATACAGCAAAATATGACTTACTTTAGTTGAAAAAAGTGCTTGCGTATCAACAATTTTCACTTCGGTTTCACGATATTCGGGCACATTGCGAATGCTAAAAAAAGGTGTTCCATATTTTTGTGTATATATCTCGGCCAGGCTTTCGTTAACTGTAACTGCTACGGTTAATCGCGGTATTAAGAATGATTCTATACGTTGCCATATTCGTTGTACGAGTTTACGATGTATTAACTCTGGAACTTCGGTAAAATATTCGTGGCTATCGTATAACAAGGGAATTTTTTTAAGGCGTGATGCCATATAATTAGCTGGTAGAGTATCTAAATCGTTCGATACAAGTAAGTGAACTTTTTTAAAACATAAAAGTAAAAACAATCGTATATTGAATTCGGCGTAAAAAAAAACTTTTTTGCGAAACAAAAGCCTCATTCGATAGGTTTTGTATGTACGATGAATGGGCAAAGAATGAGAAAGTTTACGTCCCACCAGTAACACAAAATAGCCTTTTTCGCTCAGGTACATGCATGTTTTGTGTACACGATGATCGGCTACCAAATCGTTGGTCACCGACACAATGGCAACTTTCTGATTATCTGTCTTTTTCACAAAAACAAAGCTAATGAAATTTTTTAGTAAAAAATGGGACTTTTTAAAGTCGTTCTAATTCAACAGTAAAATGTCGTAAAATAGGTGCTTCGTAAACAATTTTAAAGCCACGTTTTAGTTCGTTTCTACGATCGTAAACATTTTTAAGTGCTACGGCCACATACTCCATGTGATTATTGGTATATACACGGCGTGGAATAGCTAACCTTACCATTTCGAGTTTGGGATAGCGATCTTGCCCTGTTATAGGATCGCGGTCGGCAAGCAATGTTCCTATTTCTACACCACGCACTCCGCCTTCGATATATAACTCTACAGCCAAAAGCTGAGCCACATATTCCGATTGAGGAATATGCGGAAAAAACTTAAGCGCATCAACAAAAACAGCATGCCCACCCACTGGCTCCTGAATGGGAATACCAAATTCTTTGAGTTTTTGCCCCAAATAATGTACCTGACCAATACGTGATTCAAGATACTCGAACGTAGTCGACTCGTGTAAACCCTGTGCCAAAGCATTCATATCTCTACCAGCCATGCCACCGTAAGTAATGTAGCCTTCGAACATAATATTGTAAATAGTAGCCTGTTTGAAAAGTTTTTCATCGCGCATGGCTATAAAACCGCCTATATTGACAATGCCGTCCTTTTTGCTACTCATAGTCATAGCATCGGCGTATGAAAACATTTCTTTTACAATTTCGCGAATGCTTCGGTTTTCGTAACCTTTTTCACGTGTTTTGATAAAATATGCATTCTCAGCAAAACGAGCCGAATCGAAAATAACCATTTTTTGATAACGGTCGGCAACACGTCGTATTTCTCTAAGGTTTTCGATAGACACTGGCTGTCCACCCGCAGTATTATTGGTTAACGTTACAATGATAAAAGGGACACGCTGATGATGTTCTTTCAAAACTTTTTCTAGCTTTTCGATATCTACATTTCCCTTAAACGAATGATACAATGTAGTGTCAAATGCCTCATCAATAGTGCAATCGATGGCATGAGCTCTACGAAATTCGATATGTCCCTTGGTAGTATCAAAATGGCTGTTGCCCGGAATCATATCACCTTCTTTTACCAACACACTAAACAACACATTTTCGGCTGCACGCCCCTGATGAGTAGGCAAAAAATGTTTAAACCCAAAAATATCGTGAATGGTTTGCTTTAACTTGTAATACGAACTAGCACCGGCGTAACTTTCATCGCCAAGCATCAACTCTGCCCATTGCTTGTCGCTCATGGCACCGGTACCACTATCGGTAAGTAAATCAATAAACACCTTGTCGCTGCTCAGATTAAACAGGTTGTAGCGTGCATCTTTAATCCAACGCACGCGTTCCTCGAAGGTAGATTTTCGAATATGTTCTACCATCTTAATTTTAAAAGGTTCAGCATATGGAAGTTCCATAGATCTATAAATTTATATGTTCGACGATTCTTTATAAAGAAAAACGGTCACGTTCCTTAATGTTCAGGAAAATAAGGCGAGCATTTACAATGAATATTAGGGCAAATTGTTTCATAACCGATGCGAAAATAATACATAATTTTCTATTCCAACCACAAAAAACTTAATAATTTTGCAGTAAAATTATTGTTATGGAACCATTCGATTGGTTTAGTTATGTAATACTGCCCATCATCATCGGATTGGCACGAATTTTTGATGTTACGGTTGGCACGTTGCGTATTATTTTTGTATCGAAAGGTAAAAAGGCCTTGGCCCCTATTTTAGGTTTTATCGAAGTGCTTGCATGGATTATTGTTATTGGCGAAATCATGAAGTCGGCCAACAATTTTGCCTGCTACATAGGTTATGCATTAGGCTTCGCTGCTGGAAATTACATAGGCATGCTTGTAGAAGAAAAACTTGCTATCGGTAGTTTAATTGTCAGAGTTATCGTCGAAGAAAATCAGCGTAAGCTAAAAGATGCTATTGTAAATGCTGGGTTCGGAATGACAGTAGTACCGGGCTATGGTGCTATGGGCAATCCGGTAGACATTATTTTTATGGCTATTTATCGTTCCGATTTAGAAAAAGTTCTTAGTATAATTAAACAAACAAATCCTCAGGCATTTTATTCGGTCGAGGAGTTAAAGTATGTAAGCGAAGGTGTTTTTCCGCCTAAAACCAATCAATCATTTGTAAAAGGATTTGCAAATGTCCTTTTTCGCTGGCGAAGAGGAAAGTAATGATTCTTTTTAATCTGTTAAACTATTTCTAATTTCATTTATCTCATCTTTAATGCTTTCTATCTCTTGATTAATTCGATCTAGTTTTATTAGTATTTTATCTATTGTATCTTTGTTTTTTCTATTGATATCATTGTCCCTTTTACTATAAAAAAGGTTATTATCATAAAAAGTATCTTTATAATCTTTAATTTTAAAACTTAAAACATTCTCTTTTTCAGAAAAGATATCTAATTTATTATCTTTAGGGTTAATAGTATTTTTAGGGTAATAATAATCTTTTTCTAAATAATCATCAACATATTTACTTATTTCTTTAAATATGTTTACGTTTAATTCTTTCGACATTAAAGTCAAAAGTTCAGTATTTACGCTGTTCTTGTTGAAAATGTCGTATAAAGTGCGTCTTGAACAATGAATACGTTGTGCAAATTTACTAACAGTATATCCTTTTTCTTTAATAAGTCGTTTAATGATTAAACCAATTGGAACCATATTTAAATGAATAAAGAAACAAGTTTTAAAAAAAATAATTATAAAAAAATTGTGCAATAATTTGCACATTCGATAAAAACTTGTTACATTTGCTGCACAAACCTTAAAACTTAATGACTATGAGAAAAAATTTATTAAAAAACTTAACAGTAACGTTTTTTATAGTTTTATCTTTAAAAAATTATGCACAAGACTTCATTATTAAGAAAAATACTGAAGAAATTAAGTGCAAAGTTGTTGAAATCGAAGAAAATAAAATAAAATATAAGAGCTTTGATAATCTGAATGGTCCCATTTATTCCATATCAAAGGATGAAGTATTTATGATAAAATACGAAAATGGACAGAAAGAAACTTTCAATACTACTAATACTACAAAAACCGAAAATAAAACAGATGATAAAACGAATAAAGGTGTTTTTGATTATAAACATATATTGGCTATCGGTATGAGCTCTTATCATCCTATTCTTAATGCGTTTGAAAATTTAGGCGATGGTAAAGGAGGCGGTTTTTGTTTGATGTTAAGAGGGTCAAGTTTTATGAATAAGAAAAAGACTATTTCGTTAACATCAGATTTTGTTTTACTAAAAGCGAAGATTGTTGACTATGCATATTATGATGAATATTATAATGTGAGATATGCTAATATAAATTATACAGGTTATGGTTTTATTGAAAAAATAGATTTTCATTGGCTTCGTACAAAAACAGGCTCTTTTTATAGTGGTTTGGGTATAGGCTATATAATCGGAAATATATCGGCTAGTAATGGTAAAGAATATATAGATATTAATAATATTTTAGGATTAGCTTGGCAGCTGGATGCATTAGGAATACAATCAAGACTTGCACCAAATTTTGGACTCTTTTCAGAATTAGGATATGGATACGAAGGTGTTTTTCAATTTGGTGTACAATTTATGTGGTAAATAAATTCTTTAATGTTTAATATTAAAATTTAATGCGTATGAAAAAACTAAATTTTGTTCTAACAGTGGTTTTAGGATTGGCTTTACTAGTTAATGTAGGTTGTCAAAAGCAACCCAATGCAAGTTTTACGGTAAGTAAAACAAACGTTGTTACTGGTGAAGAAGTAACTTTTATCAACACCTCTTCTGATGCAAGTAGTTACAAATGGAATTTTGGAGATGGAAAAACTTCAACAGAAAAAAGTCCTAAACATGTTTACGAAAATCAAGGAAGCTATCCTGTAGAATTAACTGCTTATTCTAAAAATGAAAAAAAATCAGACAAAGCTACAATTACTATCAATGTTACAAAAGGTAACGAAATAGTATATGACAATCAAAGATATCCCTTAACTAAATGTTTTGCATTAAATTATGGATTAGAAAGTAATTTTACTGAGCAAATAGATATTTACTTAACCAGTGATAATATCTACCATGGTAATTATTATATTCAAGGAACTGGTAATGCAATTTATTTATGGCTATATTCTTCAATATTTACAGAGGATATCTTAAGTTCTGGCAATTATATATTTTCATCCTCTGAAGAGGCTTTTACAATTAAATATGCTAAGTTATATTTAAATTATAATTTTGATAATGAAACTGGAACAAAACTTTATGCTGTTAGTGGTACTCTTTTAGTTACTAATGATTACAATGGTGAAACAACTTTCGAAGTTACTCTTTTATTAGAAAATGGGAAAACTGTAAAAGCTTATTTTAAAGGTATTGTTCAAGAGTTTGATCATAGCAAAAAAGCAGAAGTTTCAAAAAAAATAATGTTAAGTAAAAAATAATAATTGTTTAAAGATTTTGTAATATTTTTTTAGGCTGTCATTAAGGGCAGCCTTTTTTTATTTTATCTTTTTCTGCTACATTTGCCATCATTTGCCTTTAATTTGGTTTAATCATGCAAATAAAGAAAATAGCAAAATGAAAGTTTGCAAGACATTTGTTTATTAACACTTCGATTGTTACTAACTTATTGTAAGTTTATTTAAATAATTCTTAATAATCAAAAACCGAATAGGTAGGGGCTTTTTTGAAACCTGAACGATGTATTGAGCCAATCGAATTATGTACTGGATAACTCGTCATTCTGAATTTTTTAATTTGGTAAATGAAACTATAAACTGATCCCATATAGAACGTAAGATAGATAAAATATATAAACGGGGTAAAATCGTAGATGGTCGTCCAGCGTTTAACGTGCTATAAAAAAAGAAGAGAAATAGCACCAAGTCATAAGAAAAGCATCTCCAGGTATAGATAATGAAGAACGGTAGCTAAAACAGTAGAACAAACGGACTATAAGCCTTAAACAGCAATGGTTTAATCGAGAGTGTAATAAGCACATCCGCCAATGTAAACAACACTAAAACACTGCCAGTGCTTTTATCGTTTATGCCTCAAAGCAGAAAAGAAGAACTTTTAGCAGACAAAGGTTTAAAAATACCAGCAAATAATAAGTTATTGAAAAAAACATAAAAAAAACAGATAATGGACAAAGCATATAAGAAAAACTCCATTAACCTATTGGTAGATTTAGCCAAACAAACTTATTAGCCAATATCGCTATGTTGTTGTTCAAACTTTTAATTGCATAAAGTGATAGTTTCATGAATAAATAGCTCAATATAAAGGTCCCCTAAAAGTTCGAGCTCAACTCGTAATACAGGCAATAGCCTACAATTTGAAATGCAAATTAGGTGTTCGATGGTGTAGTGTACCCATTGCTGAACGATTGCTTAAAAATTGGGCAATAAAAGGTTCTTTGAGGGTAAAAATTGTCGATTTTTTCGAAAAAAATGACAAAAACAGAAAATTATACTTCCCCAAAATTAGGTTTCGATAAAATATTGTTTTTTTGAGAAAGTGTAAAATAAAATACTATTAACACAATATTAACGACCAACATCTATTCTTATTCCAGACAACACATTTAAACATCGATCTAAATAAACATTGCCCGGTTGCCATCCAAATGTTTTATACGATAGCTCGATGTATGCCTGCCATCGTTTGTATGTGTATGCTATTTCGGTACTAACAAATCCACCGGGTCGTGCCTCACG
>CALGPK010000074.1 GCA_937960415.1 uncultured Bacteroidales bacterium
CCTAAGGGTGTAACCACCTGTCGCTCTTCGTAAACCAGCTCTTTGCTAATTTCGTATGCAAATATCTCGCCAACACGTTCTAAATTTCTACGAAATCGCATACTATCGGTTTGTATTTGCTCGTCGCGCAATTCTGCAACAAATTGATTTAATAACGAATGTTGCTGTCCTAAATTTCTTAAGTTCATATCTGATTATTTTTTAATCCAACGTAAATAAAAAGGCAAACGGTTGTATTGAAGCACTGCATAAGTAGTCGATATTGCTCCAAAACCCTCGTAAAACCTTGCTAATCCGGGAATAGTAGAGCCCTCGAAATCGAGTGTCAGGTGTTTTTGAGCATAACGTCTGATAAAGCTATCGAATAACAAAAACATAGCCGACTGTTTTTTACCCTCATCGTTGGTAGCTCCAAATAAATAGTAAGCTTTGCCATGCGAAAAAATAAAATACGCTGCTGCTAGTAAATCTTGTTTTTCATTATACACTGCATAACGCTCGCTAAACTTGTATTTGTCGGAAATTTTCAAAATCGCTAAAATGGTATGATAATGTTTTTCTTGCAACTCGGGTAGTTTATAGCCAACGTTTTTACGTAAAAAATTTATAAAAGTTTGATGATTAAGCTCATTTATTTTTAACAATAACCTGTTTTTTAATGACTTTTGAACATTACGACGGGTATTTTCGGAATAATTAGACGAAAGATAGGAATACGGCGAAATTAAATCGAGTTCATAATTTACCCTGTTTACAATATTGACCAAATTTGATGTTTTGAGTTGATTGTACTTGTTGAGTTGTAAATAACAATAGGGAAAGTAATCTTGAATCGTTGTGAGAATTTGCTCGGTATATGATAATTGCGATGGCAAATGACAATAAACACCAAGTTGCTGACAAAAAAATGGTTGCTGGATAATGTTTTTCCCAAAAAATTTGACAACTGGCAATGGCACCAAAATTTCATAATTTGTAGAAACTATGGCTTGCCAATTGGGGCTTACTAAATCGAGATACCAAGCATATCCGTATAAATTGCCATTAAATGCATCGAGCATTTTCTTCTCCCACAATTCTTTATTAATTTCGTTATGCGACAACAACTTAAACACCATCCGCAGCCTTTTTTAACACATATTCGAACAATTCTCTCGAGCGTATCCAGTAATGATTTAATTGCAAGGTTTCGTTGTGCCAGAGTAGAACCAAAGTACCTCCATATTGCTTATAGTACTTTAAGTATGTATCTATTATGCCGTATGCATCATCTGACTGAATTATGTATCTATCCATAAACGGGAAAGGGTAAATGGTTAGCGGTGTAATCGACTCGCTGGTTAAATCATAAAACTGAAAAGGTACACATGTCGAAGCCCTAAAACCATCTACATCGGGATAACCCATCGAAAAATCGCTGGATATACCACACTTTACCAGTTCTATGTATGCGTTGGGTAAACGAAATCGCAAAAAGTGAAACCGATTGCTGGTTATAGGTTTTTCAATAATTGACTCAAGTTGTTGTTTCTCGTTCTGAACATTCGACCATTCCAAAGAACTGTAAGATAAATGAATACCAATGTTTGATGACTGGTTTAGTTTTTTTGTTGTTTCAATAAATAAAGGATGTTGATACGAAATATTGGTATCGTACAACGATGTTTTACTGCTTAAAATGAAAAAGATTGGTTCAAGCGAATACTTTTTGCAAAAAGTAATAATGTAGTCATAAGTATCGTAAGGGTCGCTTATTTTATTGAAAATATATTGTAATCGCAACTTTACCAGATCGCCTCGTTTATTACGAATAGCATTTATTAAAGCCAACAACGAACGGACAAACGATTTTCCTTTAAATGCATAGAAATTATCGATGTCAAATGTTGGAATAATACTAAAAGACGACGCTTTGAAGGCAGGTAAATTAAATTTTTCACTTAATAATTTATAGAATTCCTTTGTCCAAACGTTGATTAAAGGAATTTGCAGAAATTGGTGCTTATATGCAATCGACTGCGTATATGGGAAACGATTATGCTTATCCGGGGAAAATGGCAAATACTCTTCGTATCGACTAATTAAGTAAAATGTAGCAGCAAATAAATCGAAAGGCAACAAGGAATATGAATGTAAAGCCCTGAAAAAAATTTTTATATATTGTGGATCATCTTCTACTTTTATATTTTGAGTTTTTATTTCGTTTTCGATAAGCAAATTGTGCGCATAAATCCAGTTCTCGTCTTGTACAGGACTGGCAGAGTAGCAAAATTTTACACCTTGATATGTTTCGTAGTCCGAGCGATTGGTAGTAACAGCATATTTAAGACCAAGTAAAGTATTAAAAACATAATCAAACACATAAATAAGCCGTTGGGTTTTATATGGTGTCCATATTAGTATCATTGCATCAGGTTATGATCGGCAAAACTAAAATATCCGTGCTGAGTAATAATCAGATGATCGAGTAAACGAATATCGAGCAAATGAGCTGCTTTGCTGAGCTTTATGGTGATATCCCTGTCTTGCTCGCTAGGCATTAAGTTGCCCGAAGGATGATTGTGTGCAAGGATAATAGCACTAGCATTGTCGTACAAAGCTTGTTTTAAAATAAGTCGCACATCAATAACGGTCGAGGCTTGTCCACCACTACTTAACTGATAATGACTTATAAGTTTATTGGCACGATTAAGAGTAACATACCATGCTTGTTCAGTTTTACTATCGGCAAAGAGTGAGCGAAAATATTGATAAACATCTCGGCTGTCGGTAAATGAAAATCTATCGGGAGCATCTTCTAAAATTCGCCGATTGCCAAGCTCTAAGGCAGCCATAATGCTAACAGACTTTGCCAAGCCAAGTCCACTAATTCTTTTATATTGATCCAGATCAAAACGTGCCAATTCGTTTAGGCTATTATTTGCTTCTTTTAACAAATTTCTTGCTAGTTCAATGGCATTGTAATTTTCTGTACCGGTTCGAATCAATATTGCCAATAATTCGGCATTACTTAATGCACGTGCTCCCAGCTTTATGAGTTTTTCGCGTGGACGTTCGTCTTCAGATAATTCCTTTATAGTGTATGGTTTAGGTTTTTGCATAAAACAAAAAAGTCTTCAAATTTATGAAGACTTTTTAAATTATATAGTGTTGTAAATGTTTTTCTACGACAATGTTTGTACGTACTTTGTAAGCTTCGATTTTAAATTAGATGCTTTATTTTTGTGAATGATATGTTTTTTGGCAAGTTTATCGAGCATGCTAATTACTTTGGGCAATAATTGTAAGGCTTCGTTTTTATCTTTGGTCATTCGGAGTTTTTTTATTGCATTTCGAGTAGTTTTTGCATAATAACGGTTATGAAGACGACGAGCTTCATTCTGACGTATGCGCTTTTCTGCCGATTTATGATTTGCCATTTTACTTTAATTATTTAGTTTTTGCAGCCCGTAGGGGAATCGAACCCCTGTTTCAAGAATGAAAATCTTGCGTCCTAACCCCTAGACGAACGGGCCTTGTGCATTTACTTAATTCAGGCGTGCAAAGGTAAAACCTTTAATTTTTATTTCCAAATTTTTTGCTATTTTTTTTATTCTTTTTACTCAACTCTTCTTTTAAGTATGATTTATCGATTGTTCCGGCTTTAAATTCATTTGTCGATGCAGGAATTTTTTCTTTCTTTTCGATAAATACCGAATAGTCGGGTTTTATTCCTTGCTGATTTTCGTTAATAATAGCTTTTACCTGTTCGAGTGAAAGCGGTATAAGATCTAATGCAGAATCTTTTTCTTTTGAATACCAAAATAGTGCCCTGAAAATATCGATCTTTTGACAGTAAAGTTCGCCATCGCTAAAGTAAAGTACATCGTAAGTTTCGGGAAACAGTTTTCGTGCATCTATGTAAACGTCAAGCTCGTAATTGAGGCAACACTTTAGTTTACTACACTGTCCGGTAAGCTTTTGTGGGTTGGGGGCAAGCTCCTGCAAACGAGCTGCCGTTGTAGGCACCGATACAAAATCGCTCATCCATGTAGAGCAACATAGCTCGCGTCCACACGAACCTATACCACCAATGCGACCTGCCTCCTGACGCGCACCTATTTGCTTCATTTCTATCTTAACCTTAAACTCTGCTGCCAGAATTTTTATCAACTCTCTAAAATCAACGCGATCGTCGGCAATGTAATAAAAGATAGCTTTCGACTTATCGCCCTGATACTCTACATCGCCAATCTTCATTTCCAAACCAAGCGATTTTGCTATCTGACGCGACTTTATCATGGTAGAATGCTCAAGCGAAATAGCTTTTTGCCACTTCTCTATATCCACAGAACGTGCTTTACGATAAACCTTTTTTTGAATATCATCCACTTTCTTGTTGAGCAAACGTAGCTGTTCGTAAACTATCTCGCCAACCGCATTAACAATACCTATATCGTGCCCTATAGCAGCTTCAACTGCCACAATGTCGCCTTTTTTTAACGCAATGCCAGCAGAATTTATGAAAAAGTCTTTGCGAGTATTCTTGAAACGAACTTCAACTATATCGGGAATAAAAGACGAGGGAGGATAATTTTCGAGATAATCGAATGTATCGAGTTTTGCACACGACGGTAACGATTTACAATGAAATTCGTTGTTTTCTTTTGAAAAAATGCAACCTCTTGCGTAACAGATATTTTGCTCCATAATGCGAATAAGTGTTTTTTTTGATGCAAAGTTAATGTTTAAAGCAAAATTACGCAATTGATTTTGTGTAATTTGCATAAAACTCTCAACAAGCATATCACTAACATATCGTTTAAAACCAATTATTGTATAAGAAATTTTTCCAATGCTTTGAGATTAAGAAAAAATCAACTTTTTCTGTTTTATTGGTGCTGATCCAAAAAGTGTCTTCTTATTTAGTTGCCCATTGACTTACTCTATCTGAAAAATATCAATGAATAAAAATATTTCAAAAAAAAATTTTGTAAATCTGCAACTTATGTAATAATTTTGAAATTAAAAACCTATGAAAACATTACTATTCATATTACTCTCAACAGCTTTTTTAGCATGTTCATCGGGTGGCGGACGCTATAAAGCTCTGCCCGAAACTACTTCATCTTATGAAAAAGTCAACTATAAATCGGACTTCGATGAGCAATCGGGCATTAAAGAGGCTGAAAGCAACTTAACTGAAAACATAATAAATGTTGAAATTGTTGAAAGAAAATTAATTAAAGAAGGTACGATATTGTTCGAAACAAATAATATCGAAAAAACGAGGAATTACATTGCCCGTCTTACACAGATCCAAAAAGGATACATTTCGCGAGAAAACTCATATATGTACGACGAACAACAACGCTACGAAATGACGGTAAGAATTCCTGCCGAATTGTTCGACAGTTTTGTTGACAGCTTGTCGGGACTGATTGTAAAAATCGAAAGCAAAGATATTCAGCTAAAAGATGTTACTGAAGAGTATATAGATGTAGAAAGTCGAATAAAAAGTAAAAAAGAGATTCTGGCACGATACACCGAATTATTGAAACAAGCGAAATCGGTAGCCGAAATGCTCGATGTAGAACGAGAGATGGGCAATATTCAAACCGAGATAGAATCGTTTCAGGGACGATTGAAATACCTACAAAATCAAGTTAAATACAGTACTCTCAATATTACGTTTTTTGAATATCGAAGTGCCGAATTTGGTTTCTGGGGTAAAATAGGCAAAGCATTTGTATCGGGATGGAAAGGCTTTTTGTGGTTTCTCATAGGTGTCGTTAATCTATGGCCTATGTGGCTCATTTTAGCCATTATAGTATGGTTGATTAAACGCCTTGTAAGTAGAAAAAAATAAAGCCCTTTTATTCTATTTTACCCTGGTATGCTCCCGAAAAGTAAATATGAAGTTGTAGCCCTACAACGTTGTAACGTTTGTTGACACTGGCAAAAGCCGAAAATCCAATTCCCAAATCATAAATAGGCTTATAGGTAACATCTAACGTAGTTATAAATCCAGGTTGATTAAAGCCTATATACCATTCGGTTAAACTGCCGTCGTTCCACTCTGCGTGATGAAAAGTGCCACCATAAGCGAACGCTAAACCAACAAATGCTGCCACATTAACCTTTTGCGTTTCTTTGCGTTTACCATACATCATAAAAATATCGTTTAACCGTTGCATGCTGGGACGAATAAAAAATCGACTAGACGAGACATGATAACCAGCCTGAAACCAATACTTCTTAATTCGAAACGAATACGAAAGCAGAGTGTTGTGCTCCAGTTGTCCCAACGAAAAATGATAGCTTATGCCCTGTGCCATCTTAAACCAGTTAGCATTGGGCTTATATATTTTGTTACCAATAATAAATTCTTCATCGCTATTTTCCTGTGCTACAATAATACGAGAAAAAACTAATAGGCATATTATGATAAAAAACCATGATTTCACTTTATGCAAGTAGTTTTAAGATATTCAACAGCATTTAATAATTGCTGATACCAGTTATCGCCAAATTTTTCGCAAAGGGCCTCTTTACAGAATTCGTAAACAGATATCCCTTCTGTTTCGCCTTTTGAAATAGCTGATTGGCAAATATCCCAAGAATGAAAATTAACCGCCGTAAATGTTTTATACTTTTCTATTCGGATTGGATACAAGCGGCATGATAATGGTTTATTAAAAGGAATTATGTTTTTTCGATAAGCCCATTCTATAGCACAAAAAGCTATATCATTTAGGAAAAACGTAAATACACATTCTTTGTTATGTAATAATTGAGTTACTTTATCGCCATCACTATCGATATAATAAAAACCATGTTCTTTAATGTATTTTTTCGATTCTTCTGTCAAAAACATTTCTATTCTTGACAAATAAGCCTGAATGTTATCAATCTCTTCATTGTCAAGGGGAGCTCCCGAATCGCCTTCAACGCAACAAGCACCTTTGCATTGCTGTACATTGCAAGCAAATTTTTTATCAACTATATCGAGGCTTACAATAGTATGGTCTATTTCTATCATTGAATCAAAACTTTTCCTGTCATTTCAGGTGGAACAGGTAAGCCCATTAAGGTCAATATAGTTGGAGCCACATCGGCCAAAATGCCTGGCTGAATCGTTTTATAGTGCTCCGAAACAAGTATCGAAGGCACCGGATTGAGCGAATGAGCCGTGTTGGGTGTGCCATCGGGATTGATGGCATAATCGGCATTGCCATGATCGGCAATGATTAGTGCTTCGTAACCATTATTAAGCGCTGCCTGTACAACCTTTCCTACCGATTCATCTACCACACGAACTGCTTTAAGTATAGCATCGTACACTCCTGTATGACCTACCATATCGCCATTTGCAAAATTTAAACAAATAAAGTCGTGCTCCTGCTTATTGATTTCTTGAATAACGGCTTCGCAGACCTGTGGTGCACTCATTTCGGGCTGCAAATCGTAAGTAGGCACCTTGGGCGATGGTATTAAAATGCGTTGTTCGTTTTCGAAAACTTCCTCGCGTCCGCCCGAAAAAAAGAATGTTACGTGTGGATACTTTTCGGTTTCGGCAATTCGCAACTGCTTTAAGCCGTTTTTCGAAAGAATTTCGCCTAAGGTGTTGGTGGTATTTTCGGTCTCGAACAATACATAAACGTTTTTGAACGATTCATCGTAACGAGTCATGGTTACATAATGCAAGGGTATTGTGTGCATATCATATTCGGGCATGTCTTTTTGTGTAAGAACAGTTGTTATTTCACGCAAACGATCGGTTCTGAAGTTGAAACACAAGAAAACATCGTTGGGTTTTACAAGTGCTCTGGGGTCTCCATTTTCCTTAACAAAGACCACTGGTTTAATAAACTCGTCGGTAATTCCTTCGTCATACGATTCCTGTATTGCCTGTAACACGTCCATTGCTTTTTTTCCTGCTCCTCGAACCATGGCATCATAGCCTTGCTTTATTCGTTCCCATCGCTTATCCCTATCCATAGTGTAGTAGCGGCCTGCTAATGTAGCTACATAAGCACCCGTAGGTTGAATTTTTTTCAGAACTTCTGCAACATAACCTATCCCGCTATGGGGGTCGGTATCACGTCCATCGGTAAGCACATGAATAGCAATGTCCTTTACCCCGTGTTCGGCAGCTAGCTCACACAGGCGTATAAGATGATTCTGATGCGAATGAACACCGCCATCGCTAACCAGCCCTATTAAGTGAAAAGTAGCATTACGTTCTCTGGCTATTTTAAACGATTCTAAGAGTACCTGATTATGATCAATGGTTTTTTCTTTAATGGCTTTGTTGATACGCACAAAATCCTGATAAACAATACGACCTGCACCTATGTTAAGGTGTCCTACTTCACTATTTCCCATCTGCCCATCGGGTAAGCCTACGTTTTCGCCGCTAGTAAGAAGATAACTGTGCGGAAATTGTTGCTTTAAACGGTCAAGATTGGGTGTTCCTGCCGTATAAATAGCATCTGATCGGGACTTGTCGCCTATGCCCCAACCATCGAGTATCATTAACAAAAATCGTGTTCGTATGTTCATTTTTTTTCTTACAAAGGTAATACATTCGCCGTGCAATAAAAAAGATTTTGT
>CALGPK010000075.1 GCA_937960415.1 uncultured Bacteroidales bacterium
ACTATCGGCAAAAGGTTCATCAAGATGTTCGAGCAGTGTGGGTATAATATCTAGCAAGTCTTGCTCGTCAACGGGTATGCAGTGATGGCGTGTGCCTAAATGTGTGGAAACTCTCTCGGCATCGGGCGATTCGTCGAAAAAAGAATGTTGTTTAAAAGCTATGGTAAAGGTGTTTAAATCGGGTTTAAATTGTTTGGCTATAGCACAAATTATGCTCGAATCGATACCGCCACTTAAAAAACAACCAATGGGGACATCCGAAATCAATCGTTTTTGGACCGATTGTACAAGCAAATTGCTAAAAGTTTGAATGGCTTCTTTTTTGCCAATATTGCTCTCAATTTTTTGAGGAATGTGATAGTATGGTTTAATATGATGCCCAGAAACATCGAATACTATGAAATGAGCTGGTTTAAGTTTGTAAATATTGTTGTAAATGGTTAGTGGTGCCGGAATGTAATTGAGTTGTAAGTAAAGCAATAGTGCATCGTTCGAAATATTTGGCAGTTGATTGAGCAATGGCAGTATGCCTTTCAGTTCTGACGAGAAATACAACGTGTTGTTTTGGATGGTATAATATAATGGTTTAATTCCAAATCGGTCGCGAGCAATAATGATGTGTTGTTTTTTTTTGTCGTAAATAGCAAAAGCAAAGTCGCCATTTAATTGTTGCAAGCAGTTTATTCCCTCTACAATGTACAAATAAAGTAAAACTTCGGTATCGGATTGTGTTTCGAAAACATAGCCTTTTTTTTCGAGCTTACGACGCAGTTCTAAAAAGTTGTAAATTTCTCCATTAAATACAATTGCGTACTGCTTCGATTTATCTACAAACGGCTGATGTGCCAATGGTGATGTGTCAATAATAGACAATCGGGTGTGACCGAGCAATACATGTGTGCTTGTATACATGTGTTGATAATCGGGACCACGGTGCGACAGATTTTGTATAGATTGCTGTAGATTGCGCGTATATTGCAAAACAGACTGTTGAAAATTTGCTATACCAGTGATGCCGCACATGTTAAAGGATTGTGATGATTACATTTTATCGATGGTTTCTATTCCTAATAGGTTGCAACAACGTTTAATGGTTTTTGCTATTTTTTGTGATAAGATTAAGCGAAAATTGCGTATGTTGGCATTTTCTTCTTTTAAAATGGGGTAAGATTGATAGTACTGATTAAATTCTTTTGAAAGGCAATATACATAGTTGGCTATTTTGGCTGGATTGAAAAGGCTGGCGGCTTCGGCAACAACATATGGGAAATCAATCAGCAGCAGTAGCAATTCGCGTTCTTTGTCGTTAATATCGATGGCATCGGGTTTTTGTACGACGATATTTTGCTCGCTGGCTTTGTTAAGTATCGATTGAATGCGTGCATAGGTATAAAGAATGAATGTACCGGTGTTTCCGTCGAAATCGATAGATTCCTGAGGATTGAAGGTCATATTTTTTTCTGGATCTACTTTTAAGATAAAATATTTTAATGCAGCAGCAGCAATTTTTTCAATACCTTTTTGAAATGTGATTTCGTCAGCATCTTTTAATTTGCCCGATTTTAGGGCTATTTGTTTTGCTTCGTGTTCTAGCTCGGCAATTAGGTCGTCGGCGTCAACAACAGTTCCCTCACGCGATTTCATTTTGCCTTCGGGCAACTCTACCATGCCATACGAAAGATGATAAATAGTATTGGCCCATGAGAAGCCAAGTTTGTTGAGTACGAGTTTTAATACTTGAAAATGGTAGTTTTGTTCGTTGCCAACAACATATATCATGCGATTGGGCTTAAATTCGTTATATCGCAGTACTGCTGTTCCTATATCTTGAGTGATGTAAACCGATGTTCCATCGGCTCGTAATAATAATTTTTCATCAAGTCCGTCTTGTGTTAGATCTACCCACACCGAACCGTCTGATTTTTGAAAAAATATGCCTTCCGACAAACCTTTTAACACATATTGTTTACCAAGTTCGTAAGTTTCCGATTCGTAGTATATTTTATCGAAAGTTATTCCCAGTTTCTGGTAAGTTGTTTCAAATCCGTTGTAAACCCATTGATTCATGGTTTTCCATAAGTTGTGAACTTTTTCGTCGCCCTGTTCCCATTTACGTAACATTTCCTGGGCTTCGAGCATCAAAGGAGCTTTTTTTTCGGCTTCTTCTTTGCTATAACCGTTTGAAATTAGTTGTTCTATTTGTTTTTTGTATTCTTTGTCGAAAAGAACGTAATAGTCGCCTACCAGTTTATCTCCTTTGATATGAGTGTTTTCGGGAGTTTGCCCATTACCCCATTTTTGCCATGCCAACATCGATTTGCATATATGTATGCCTCTATCGTTAATGAGGTTTACTTTTATTACATTGTGAAAGTTGGATAAAATAAGCGAGATACTATTGCCTAACAGATTGTTGCGAATATGTCCCAAATGAAGCGGTTTGTTGGTGTTAGGAGAGCTGAATTCGATGACTATCTGTTGTTGCTTCGATTGCGATATGGTTGGTTCTTTAAATGCCTGTTCCAGTAATGTTTGAGTACGAATAGACAGGTTTAAGAATCCTTTTATTACCTGAAATTCGCTAATGTAATGACAGTTGTTAAGTAAATAATTGCCTATGGTTTGGGCAATTTCTTCGGGCGATTTGCGAATTTGTTTTACCCATGGAAACACATTGATGGTATAGTCGCCAATGAATTCTTTTCGTGTTTTTTGGATGATCAATTCATTGCCAGCTGCTAAGTTGAAGCTTTGTTCAAATGCTTTAGAAATATCCTGTTTAAGAAGTTCGTTCATTTTTTCGGCAAAATTACGAAATGTATTGAAAAAACATTTGCTAAAACTTTTTCGTTTCGTTAAGTTTGTACATGTTTCTTACGGAATTACATTTATTTAATTTTAAGAATATTGAAGAACTACAATTTTCTTTTGACGAACGTATAACGTTCTTTTGTGGCAATAATGGTGTGGGCAAAACCAATATTTTAGATGCAATACATTATCTTTCGTTTACCAAAAGTTTTTTGAATTCGACCGATACAGAAAATATTCAACACAATAAAGATTTTTTTCGCATACAGGGCAAATATTCAATTGGAGAGGAATATGTCGAATATTCTTGTGTAGTAACCAAAGAGGGCAGGAAGCAATTTCGTTATTTTGAAAAAGAATATACTCGATTGTACGAGCATATTGGTAAAGTTCCCTTGGTACTTATTACTCCGCAAGATCAGATGTACATTATCGAAGGGAGCGAGTGGCGTCGAAAGCTCATAGACAGTATGATTTCGCAAATTGACACCGAGTATTTGCATTCGCTGGTAGAATACAACCGAATTTTAAAACAGCGTAACAGCTTACTTAAGTCGGAACAAGACATGGGAATAAAGCGTCAGCTCTTAGATGTGTACGATAGACAGTTAGAAGCACCGTGTACACTTATTTACAAAAAACGCAAACATTTTATTGATATTTTGTCCGATTTGTTTTTAGACCAGTATGCAACACTTACGATAAATCCCAACGAAAAAGCTATACTTTTTTACAAAAGCCAACTAAACGATGCTTCCCTACCGGATTTATTCAAGCAAAATAAGGAGAAAGATTTGCTTAGCGAATATACCAATGCTGGTATTCATAAAGATGATTTTATTTTTACGTTGAATAATATGCCAATTCGTTATTTTGCATCGCAGGGACAGCAAAAGTCTTTTCTTACAGCTTTAAAACTGGCATACGTAATGCTCCTGTTGAATTTGGGCAAAAAACCCATTATTATGCTCGATGATATTTTTGATAAACTCGACGATCATCGTGTTTATCAGCTCATTCATATTTTGTTAAATACCGAATGTCAATCGTTTATAACGCATACATCTAAGCAAAAAATAGACGATTTGTTACGTAGTATTTCAAAAAAAGTTCGCATTTTTGAGTTAAACAATGGAAAAAAGATGTAGCTCTATACGTTGCTGCTATTGCTAAAGCTTAGCCAATTTTATTTAAGTATTGATAGATTCATAAAAAGTATAGCCATTATTGCATCTGAAAAATTTTTGATGCAATTAAGAAAAATTCATGGATTTGCTATATCTGATAGCTCCCAGTGAATAAATGGGGTTAATTATTTGTGGCTTAATTGTTAATAATGGCTTTCTTCTTCAATTTTTCTTTCTAAATAAGTTCTAAGCAGTTCTGTTTCAAAACAATTAATTTTATTCTTTAAATCTTCGGGTCTATTTATTAGCAACAATCTTTTAATAATAGTTATTAAAATATTTTTTTGGTACTTAGCAATCCACGAATGTTTTTCGAGCAAATATGCGTAAAGCGTTTCGCTTAATGTATTCAATTGCTCATGGTTGTAACTATTTATTCGTTCAAAATGCCAATATAATTGCTTTTGAAATTGTCGCCACTTTATCCAATTAAAAAGCTGAACACGAGTCTTAGGTAAATATTTATTTTTTTGGTAAAACATTAAGAGTTTGCCCAATTCTTCTTTGTTTAACGATTTCAGCGAATATTTTTCTGGAAAAATAAGAAAATTAAAAAAAACCGGTATATTTTGTTGATTAAAATATCGAACAATTGCTGGTAGTTCGTAAGCATTGAGTATCATAGGTGTAATAATGACATTCAATTTATGTTTAGATAGTTTATTCAGAACTTGTAAATTGTGAAGCACATCTGATAAATTTCCGTTTTTGCGAATTGATGCAAATTGTTTTTCATCTATAGAGTCAATGGAAATATTGAAAATAAAATTACCTTTTGAAGCAATATCTTTAAGAAATTCATTCACATTACTGCCATTTGTTTGTAATAAAATTTTGCATGATGGATTTTCATTAACAATAAGTTGCCAGATTTTTTTATAAATAGGAATGATTAACGGTTCGCCTCCATAAAATCGTGTTTGTGTTAATTTTTTAATATAAGGTTTAAGGTTGTTTATAATCAATTCTTCGCTTTGTTTGTTTATATTGTATGAATTAGAGTGCAAATAACACATTACACATCGATAATTGCACCAATCGGACAATTCAAAATCTATGTTCTGCAATACACCATTTGGCTTAAACTGACGATGAACATAGATGCCTGAATTATAATAATTTCCAGATTCCAAAGCCTCCTTGCATAAAGAACAACCTTGTGGAAATGTTTTTTCTACCATGTTGCGTCGTAAATTATTTGCTATCGTTGAGTTCCAGATCTCTTCGAGCTTTTGTTGATATATGTTACCATAAATATCTTTTCGGTTAAAACAACAGGCCGTTACACTACCATCTTTGTTAATATAAATACTTGAAAATGGAGCATAACATAGTGGTTTATGTTTGAATAACATGGATATTACATTTTATAGACAAAACTACATATTCAAAACTGTTAAAAAAAGTACAAAGTCAAATAATCCATAAATTCGCTCTATCTGATAGTATCCAATGAATAATTGGGGTTAAAATTATCAATTACATGTTTTAATAGTATAGGCGATGGTAGAAATCCAACATGCTGATAAACGATAGTATCGTTTTTAATAAAAAAAGTTGTGGGAAATTGTTCAGTAATCTTATGCATTTGTTCGAATGTAATGTTTGAGTAATTAAAACCAGGACTAAGATACTGCAAAAACTCCTGCTTTATGAGCGATTCGTCAAGGGCTAAAGCAATAATGGTATCGACATGCTGACGGTACAACAACAGATTTCCAATAGAGTTTAAGCAATGGCGACATCCGAACGAAAAGCAAAATACTAAAGTTTTTTGCTTCGGGTGTTGAACATGTTGTTTTAAGGGTGTTTCATGTAATGGTTTATGGACAAAATGGTTAGTCCGATTATTTGTGTTGGGTATTTGGTCGAAATACGTAAAGCCCGTGATGAAGCTTATGGCTGGAATGAGAATGGCAGCAGTAAGCAGTTTCCAGTATGCTACAGTTGAATTAAATGGTGTTTTTCTAAAAACAACGTAAAGCATCAATAGGAGCATAATATTGCGGATAATAGTAAATGTGGGCGACATATTTAAATGCATAACACCAAAACAGCCACAATCGGTTATATCATTAAACCAATATGCATAAGCATAAGCAATAGTAAATAACATGGTAAGTAGTAAGCTAGCCAGTGCCATAAACCTGCTATAAATATGGAATATTAGCCCAATTCCCAAGATTGCCTCTGCAATAATGATGATAGGAGCAGCCGGACTTACAACTTCGAAGCCATATTGTTCAATTAAAAGCACAAAAGAACCTGTATAAATAGCTTTACTTATTGCCGATGTTAGAAAGACGATGCCCGCAAAAATTTGAAAAAAAGAAATCAACATGTTATTAAAAATTAAAGACATATACTTAAATTTAAGAATATACAAAAATAAGGTTAAAAATGGGAGTTATTCAAGTATTATATTCGTTCAATCGATTTTATTTTTATCCAGCCGGTATTACCATCGGCAATCTTAATTTCAGCCCAATCTTCAAAGGTTTCTTTAATATACACCTTAGTTCCTTCGTGTAAGACAAACAGCGAGGTGCTATTATCATCGGGTGAGCTTTTAATTTCTACCGTATCGTCTATAATGATAGCATAATTATGCGATGTTAGTCGATGGTAACTGGAATATGTTGCCGAAATAGAGACAATCCACAAGATAAATAAAACAGTAGTAATAAATTTTATCAATTTAGATATAAAGGCCGAGGTGGTTAGAAAATTTATATAAATAAGTATAAGTATAACGAGAAATAAAACTATTGAAAACCATGCCCACGTGTTGGCACTGAAAATTTGTGTAAAGTCTTTGTACCAGATAATGTAAAATGGTACGGGTAATTCGTTGATTTTGTCGCTTACGAATGTGTTAACATATTTAAGGTTGTGTTGAATATCGGCATCGTTGGGATTAAGCAATAAAGCACGTTCGTAATATAAAATGGCTCTGGCTATCTGATTTAAACGAAAATATGCATTGCCCATGTTGTAATACATATAAGCCGATGTATAACCAGAATCTTCTATTGTCTTATAAAGTTCAATCGATTGATTGTAATTGCCGTTTTTGTAATGTATAAAAGCCGAGTCGGCCAACGTCTTAAAGTTGATGCCCTGTAACAAATTGATGTAAAACAAAGTTATAAAGCAAACAATTAGCTTCAAATTTCTCATAAGTTATACATATTTCTCAAGTTCATCAATTATAGCAGTGGTTTTTGAGTATGTTTCGTTGAGATTTTGTGATATGGATGATGGAGCATATCGAGCAATTTCAATGACTTCGATGTGTTGAAACAGTTCGTCTATAGTATGTTGTGGTACATTTTTTTGGTGAAGTTTTTCAGTAGCATGATCTTTGTTTAGTTCGGCTGTTGGTATCATTAGTTTATCAGCCAAATAACCCCATAATGCACGTGTTATTTCTTCATAAAACTTTATTTCGTTAGTTTCTTTCAGGTATTTTCTGGCTAATTTAAGTCGTTTGCTAGCGGTACGACTGGCTTTCTTATTACGCATGGCCATAATATTGGCACGTTGTTTTATTTGTTCTTTACGCACATAAAGTAGTGCAAATAAAAGGAGTACGGAAATGGGATAACTTATTTTGTACCAAATACTACCATAAATATTATTTTCTATTGGATGAAGAGGTTCTATGTTGGTTTTTACATAACGAATATCCGAACCGAGGACACTGATATCTTTTTTTACAAATTCGCTTATAACAGCCGACGAAGAAGATAGGGTTGTATCTTTCGAAACCTGTATATTTATGTTTTCGGTTTGTAAGGTTTTATAGGTTTTTGTTTTCAGGTCGAAATAATGAAAAGTAAGCCCGGGAACGGTAAATTGCCCATGATGGCGAGGGATAACGATGTAGGAAATGGTTTTGCTGCCCTGTGTTACGCCATCTTTAATCTGAATGTTTTCGGTGGTTTTGGGTTCGTAAACTTCAAAGTCGCTGGGGAATTTCGGTTTGGGAATATCGAGTAGTTTAATATTACCACTACCGCTTAATTTGATAGTATAAGTAAACGCTTCGTTGGTTTTAAGTTGTGTATTGTCAATGCGTGTTTCGAGTTGGAAGCTTCCTACTCCGCCGCTGAAAGGCTCGGGTTTGTTTTCGGGCAAGGATTTTACGTTGATGGTAACAGGCGGACTGACCAATTTTTTAGAAACGTTTTGATAAGAGGCGAAGAAATCGTCGAAAATACTGCGACGACGATTTTGAACACGTTGCTGTACAACAACCGTAGCCTGGACCGGTTCGATGGTGAGCGTTCCGGAACGATTGGGCGAAAGGATTACACGTTTGAGTAAACCAACGTTGTACAGTTGTCCGTTGATGTATTCCTGTCGTAATTGAATTTGATTGGGGGTTTCGAGATCATCGCTCCAAAAGCCCGACATGGTGGGGAATTTGAGTTCTTCGAATCCTACAATATTCAGTCGTGTGTAGATATAAATGCTTGCGATGAGTTGTTCACCTTGATAAACATTGTTTTTGTTTACTTGCAAACGAATAAAAACATCATCGCCAGAGACGGAAGGAGAAGATGTACTGCCCTGATCGTAGTTTTGTTGCGCTTGTTGTGTGCTGGCAACAGGGGCATTGCCTTTGACTACCTCGATAGAAAGACTGTTCGATTTGTACGATTTACCATTAACTATAACTTCGGCAGGTTGTATGGTGTATTTGCCCTCTTTGGGAGCTAAAAGGATATACGTATATGTGTACGAAACGTCCTGACTCATTTGTCCATTGACGATGCTGATGCTAGTGCTGCTCGATGTACTTGGTCCCATTAAAACTTCAAATGGTTCAAAAGAAGGGTTTTTGAATGAAGATGGTTTAGCATTGATGCTGTAAATGAGCCGAAATTGACTACCAGCCGAAACCGTACTTGGAGCCGAAGCTTTAAATGAAATATCCTGAGCATTTAATAAGAAAATGCCTGAAAAAAGTATTATGAAGATGAATGTGTATTTCATACTACCAGTCTTTTTCTATATTTCGTTTATTTGCGATGGCTTGACGTTTTTTTAATTCTTCCTGTTTTTTTTGTTCTTCGTTTTGCAGTGCATTTAACATTCGTTCAGCATCTTGTTTCGAGATTTTTTCTTCGGGTTTGTTTTCATCCTTGTTTTGTTGATTTTGTTTCTGTTGATTTTGTTGTTGTTGCTGATTTTGTTGATTTTGCTGATTGTGATTGTTTTGTTGCTGGTTTTGTTGTTGTTTTAAACGAAGTGCATACGATAAGTTGTATTTGGTATGTGTGTCGGTAGGATTACGGCGTAGTGCTTGTTTATATGCTTCAATACTTTCGTCGAGTTTTTTTTGCAAAAGATAGGTATTCCCCAGATTGTGATATGCTTGGGCTTGTTCTATTTTGTTTTGTGTTTTGGTTGGAGCTTCGATAAAATGCTTTTCGGCTTCGTCCAATTTTTCTTGTTTGTATAGAGCATCTCCAAGGTTAAATGATGTTTTAAAAGAGTTAGGATTTAACTTATAGGCTTTTCTGAATGATACTTCCGATTCTTTATACTTTTTGTTCATGTACAAATTGGTTCCTTGACGAATTTCTTTTTTATAGTTTTGAGCATGAGAATAGTTCAATATCCCTAAAAGAATAACCAAAATAGAAAGTTTTTTGTTGGGCATAAATGGTTGTTTTATGTTAAACGACCATTTTCTAGTTTTTCGTTCGATAAAGAAAAATTCCAGCACAAAAAACATTAGTGAAAGCAATAGTGGATATTGATATTGATGGTCGTAGTCTGCATATATTTCCGATTCACTTTCTTTTGTATTTAATTTTTCGATACGATAAGTTATTTCATTCAGTATGGTAGAAATATTTTGTGCTCTAACATAGGCGCCATTGCCTGCTGTAGCTATTTGTTGCAATAGAGCATCGTTAGTTTTGGTAATAATGACATTACCTTGCTTATCGACTTTATAATCTTTTTTTCCAAATTTATTAAGAACTGGAATGGGTGCACCTTCGGGTTTGCCCATTCCAATGGTGTGTATAATAATTCCTTTGGAAGCGGCTTCGGTAGCCATATCGATGGCTCCTTGCTCGTGATCTTCGCCGTCGGAGATGATGATAAGCACTTTGTTGGTGCCCTTATCTTGTGTACTAAACGATCGAATACCAAGTTCTATTGCCGAGGCAATATTGGTTCCCTGAATACTGACAATACTGGGCTGAATGGTATTTAAAAACATTTTTGCCGAAACGTAGTCGCTGGTTATAGGTAGCTGTACAAAAGCTTCACCAGCAAAAACAATAATTCCGATACGGTTTTGTGTGAGTTTATCTATCAAACGTTCAATAACCATTTTAGCTGCTTCGAGACGATTGGGATAAATATCTTCGGCAAGCATAGAGTTAGAAACATCGAGTGCAATAACAACTTCGGCGCCTTTGTATTTTACTTTTTGCAATTTGCTGCCAATTTTAGGGTCGGCTGCTGCAAATAACAACAGTATCAGTGCCACGATGAAAAAAAAGAATTTTAAATGCTTGCGTTGAGCTACATAATTACTTAATAAACGACCAACCAGGTTATTATTAGCAAATTTTTCTAAAATTGTTTTGTTACGATGTTGTGTCCATAAGTATAGTACAATAAGCAGTGGTACAATCACTGCCATTATCCAGAGCATAATATGATATCCGAACTTGAACATATTATGGCAATTTTTTTAGAATGGTATTTTTCAGTAAAACGATTAATATCATGATGGTAGCAGCGACAAAAAGCAATTTGCTAAATTCTTCCCTGCGTTTGTGGTATTCGTGTACGAGCAGTTTAGTTTTTTCCATCTGATCAATTTCGTTGTAAATTTGTCGCAATTTTTCGTTATCAGTAGCACGGAAATATTTGCCACCGGTGGTTTCTGCAATTTTTTTTAAGAGAGGTTCGTCTATTTCTACTTTCATCATTTGTAGTTGTGTGCCAAAAGGCGTTTGTACAGGATATGGTGCTTGACCTAATGTTCCTACACCGATTGTGTAAACACGTATTCCGAAAGTTTTGGCAATTTCTGCTGCTGTAAATGGGTCTATTGAACCGGCATTGTTGACACCGTCGGTAAGTAAAATAATTACTTTGCTTTTGGCATCGCTGTCTTTAATTCTGGCAACAGCGGTAGCTAGTCCGTCGCCTATAGCAGTACCATCATCGAGAAGTCCATACTGGATGCTTTTAAAAAGGTTAATAAGCGATGTATGGTCAGTAGTTAGAGGACATTGTGTAAAACTGGTGGCACTAAAAATAACGAGCCCCATACGATCATTAGGTCGATTGTTGATAAATTCGGCTGCAATGTTTTTACTAGCTTCGAGGCGGTCGGGCTTAAAATCGCGTGCCAGCATACTCCCCGATATATCGAGCGATATGATAATATCGATCCCTTCGGTTTCAACATCTTTCCATGTGTTGGATGTTTGTGGACGAGCCAGAGCTATAATAATGAGTATTATTGCAATAATTTGCATCGCAAAAAGAATGTGGTCAAGAACTCTTCGCAAGGAACCTTTGTGTTTATGCAATACAGATGCGGTACTTAATACTATAGATGGATATGTGTTTTTTTTGAATATATACCATATAATCATGGTTATTGGTATAACCATTAAAATAAACCAGTGTGGATGTGCAAACGTTATATTAGTCATGCTTACCTCCTTTTTTTTCATTGTTATCAGTTGTTTCGACAGGGGTAGGCCGGGTTTGTTCAACAAATTGTACGGCGTTTTTCCAGTGCCAATCGTTTTCGTCGGGCAGGGGGGTAGCTTTGGCAAACTTTACAAAGTCGGCAGTGGTAAGCAACGAATGTATGTTGCGGATGAGTTCATCGTCGAATGAATGATTTTTTAGGTGTTGTATGAGTTCTGGTGTGACGCTTTCCATAGCAGGTATTTGAAATTGTTCTTCAAGATAAATTCTCAAAATGTCTGTTAGTTCGGAGTAGTATTGCTTAAATAGTTGTTTTTGCCAGAGTTTCTTGTCTTTTAATTCATTTAATTGATTGAGCGCAATGACATACGGAGGATCTTTAGGTTTTTCAGGTATGGGAATAATGGGCTTTTTCTTTTTGATGCGGATAAAAACATAAATAGCAGCAGCTATAATAATTAAGGCAAGCAACCCCCAAAAGATATATGGCAACAATTCTTTCCAGCTGAATGGTTCGCCAATAGGAGGTTTAATATCAAAAATGGTTTGTTTGCTTGTATCGACTGGTAAAGTATGTACGGTAAATAGAATCGGATTGGTGAAGATGGTGTCAGTTACTGTATCGGTCTGAAAAATAAATGGTATTGGAGGTAAAGTTATTAAGCCTGTGTCGAAAGAAGTTATGGTTAAATTTTGCTTTAATGTAATTTGTTGGTTTTCTTTCTGTATAGTATCAATACTATGCGTTTCTATAATTTCAATAGACCTGGTGATAGTATCGGCAAAAACAGGAAATGAGATTTTTGCCTGTGTTGGTTTAGATAAAGTAAGCGACAATGTAAGATGGTCGCCAATGAGGCATTGATTTTTGTTGAGTTCGGCATTAACTTTAATAAACTGAGCATGCAGATGAACTGCTGAAAATATCCATATCAAGACTGCTAATATTTTCATCATTGCTTAGTTCTTTTTTTAAACAGTTGCATCAATGGCTTTATGTAATCTGTATGCGTGTTTAAGAAAAGATAATCGATTTTATATTTTGTAAATAGCTGACGTTGAGTATTTACATGGTTTTCGTACCATTGTTTGTATTCTTTTTGCAATTGTTTTTTTGATGTATCGATTAATTCAACCTGTCCGGTTTCTGGATCTTTAATATATGCAAGTCCAAAAGAAAATAGGTTTGTTTCGTTAATATCGTAAATCGATAGTGCTACAATATCGTGTTTTTTGCTGGCAATTTTGAGAGAGTTTTCGTAGTTTTGATCAATGAAGTCGGATATAATGAATGCGGTAGAACGTTTTTTTATAGCATTGGTAAAATACTGAAGAGCTATACCTATGTTGGTTTGTGTTGATTGAGGTTGAAACGTTAGTATTTCGGTTATGATTCGTAAGATATGTTTTCTACCCTTTTTAGGCGAAATAAATTTTTCTACTTTATCAGTAAAAAAAATAGCTCCAATTTTATCGTTGTTGAGGCTGGCAGAGAATGAGAGTACTGCCGAAAGTTCGGCTGCCAATTCTTTTTTGAACTGTTTTTGTGTACCAAAGTCGGTCGAACCGCTCATATCGATGAGTAACATAACAATGAGCTCGCGTTCTTCTTCATAAACTTTTACATAAGGATGGTTAAAACGAGCCGTAACGTTCCAATCGATGTTCCGAATGTCGTCGCCGTATTGATATTCGCGAACTTCGCTAAAAGTCATTCCTTTGCCTTTGAAAGCACTGTGATACTCTCCAGCAAATATTTGGTTGGAGAGCATCTTAGTTTTTATCTCAATTTTTCGTACTTTCTTAAGCAGTTCTTTTGCTTCCACAATTCACTTTATTTTACTGATAAATGATGGTAAAATTATATTCTTCTTTTTCTATAGAAATATTTACTGTTTTTTGGTTGCTTATGGTTTTCCACTTAAGGTTTGAAACCTTTGTATATTGTTTATTAAATTCTTCAATACGCTTGTTAAGGTTGTCGATGTCTTCAATCGATTTGATGTGTTTGCACTTTTGTTGATTTGTGAAATAAAAAATAAGTGTAGCATCTTTTTGGGGATTATAAAATCGAAGTGTATTATCATTAGTTTTTATGCCAAAATTATTGGTTGAATAATTGGCAAAGTCGTTGGCCATGGTTTGTTGAATTTCTATTTTGCTTTTTCCTATCATCGATTCTATTCTTGGTTGCTGAAGGCAAAGAACCATTATGTTAATCAAAAGAATGGGAAGCATATATCCGACTAATTATGGTACTTCAATAGTATTAAGTATTTCGTTGATAATGTCTTCGGAGGTAATATTTTCGGCCTCGGCTTCGTATGTAAGTCCAATTCGATGACGTAGTACATCGTGACAAATAGCACGAACATCTTCGGGGATAACATATCCACGACGCTTGATAAAGGCATGAGCTTTGGATGCTATGGTTAGGAATATACTGGCACGTGGCGAAGCACCATAAGCAATCATATCTTTAAACTTTTCCAACTTATAATCTTGTGGATAGCGGGTGGCAAAAACAATATCAAGTATGTATCGCTCAATTTTTTCATCAACATAAACTTCTTTAACAGAATAGCGAGCTTTGATAATATGTTCAGGGCTAACTATAGGATTTGCTTTTGGGAATTCTTTAGCTACATTGATGCGGATAATACGCTGTTCTTCTTCTTTAGTAGGGTAGCTAATAATTACTTTAAGCATAAAACGGTCGAGTTGTGCTTCGGGGAGCGGATAGGTACCTTCTTGCTCAATAGGATTTTGAGTGGCCAGCACCAAAAAGGGTTCATCGAGCTTATACGATTGTTCGCCAATGGTTACCTGACGCTCTTGCATGGCTTCGAGCAAGGCACTTTGAACCTTGGCCGGCGAACGGTTAATTTCGTCGGCCAGGATAAAGTTGCTAAAAATAGGTCCTTTTTTAACCGTGAAAACTTCGTTTTTTTGACTATAAATCATGGTACCAATTAGGTCTGCAGGCAAAAGATCCGGGGTAAACTGTATGCGTGAAAATTTTGCTTGAATGGTGTTGGCTAACGTAGTTATGGCCAGGGTTTTTGCCAATCCGGGAACACCTTCCAAAAGAATATGACCATTGGAAAGTAATGCAATAAGAAGACTATCGGTCAGGTGTTTTTGACCAACTATAACCTTACCGATTTCCATTTGTATAAGGTCAACAAATTCGCTTTCGCGTTGAATTTTTTCGTTAAGTTCTTTGATATCGATACCTACGTTCATAACAAATTACCATTTTAAGAAAAACGCAAGCAAAGTTAAAGTGTTCGTTTTTAAATAAATGCTTAATTATGTTAAAAGACGTTAAGCTTTTGAACTTTCAACGATATGGCTAACCAAATAAATGGGGCGTTGTTTTATCTCTTGAAAAATGTAAGCAATATATTTACCTATAATGCCCATTATGATGAGGTTGATAGAAAACATAAAGCTCATAAGTACCACAATAGTAGTATAGCCCGATATTGGTTGATCGATAAAAAACATAACAATAGAATACATACCGACAATGATGGAGAAAAAGCCCATAATTAAACCGGCAATGATACCCAAATTGAGTGGCTTATCCGAAAAGGCAACTATTGCATTGATAGAAAGCTTAATGAGTTTAGAGGTAGTGTATTTTGATCTGCCGGCAGCACGTGCCGGAGCGTCAAATTCGATGGTAGCTTTGTTGAATCCGAGCATCTGAATAAAGCCACGCAAAAAGCGCGTTCTTTCGCGAAAATTGTGAATTAGACATTGTTGTACTTTATCATCGATAAGAAAAAAATCTGAGGCATTTTGTTCAAATCGTACCGGCGAAAGATAATTGATGAAACGATAAAAAAGCGATGATGTTTGTTTAGAAAACCATGATGCATCGGCTCGTTCTTTGCGTTTCATAAGTACAATGTTGTATCCCTTGTCGTAAAGGTTGAACATTTCGGGGAGCATGGCTGGCGGATGTTGCAGGTCGGCATCCATGCAGACGATAGCCTTACCACGGGCATGATCGATACCTGCGAGCATAGCTGCTTCGTGACCATAGTTTCTTGATAAATGGATTATCCTGATGCGTTGCTCGCTCTGGGCAAGTTGGTTTAGTATGGTGGCAGATTGGTCGGTACTACCGTCATTAACAAACACTATCTCATAAGAATTATCAATCGTTTTTAAAGTGTTGGATAATGATTCGTAGAATTGCAATAGTACATCTTGTTCGTTGAAAACAGATACTACAATCGAAATTTTTGGTTCGAGATTCATTGTATTAGTTAGTTATTGAGCACAAATTTAGCATTTTCTAATAATAATGAGTCAAGATTTTTTCCTTTATTTTCGGGTTTGTTGACGATGTGTTGATACCATTCCGGAGTTGATTTTATTTTGCTTACGTAATATGCAATTTTTAATCCTTCCTCGTCAATGGGTTTTAAGAATGTTTCGGTGGTCATATAACGAGCATGACGGAGTAGGTTGTCGTTAAATGAAATATTTAGTTTTTGAGCTTCTTGCATAATATAACGATACCATTGTTTGTCGTTTTTTATTTTGTTAAGGTAATAGTGCATAACGATTTCGTTGCGATTGTCGAGAATAGCATAAGGGATGTTGGTTTCGATAAGGTGATTGTTGTAAAACAGCACACCTTTTTTATCTTTTTCATAAACTTTAAATACCGAAACATGATTTGGTCGCACAAGCAGATTATCGACAAAAAATGTATCTTGCCATGTTTTCATGGGGATAAAAAAGATTTTGTAATGATTATTGGGACTTTTGACGGTAAACGAGAGTTCAATCATTGACCAGTCGTTGACAATAGTCGTAGAAAAACGTGGATCGGTCGAAACAATCCATTCGGCATTGAGTTCGTTTTCGTCGCTTTCTTCTACTACTACGATGTTGTGTGTTCGACTGTTACCACGATTGTAATACCAAAAACTAACCGAATATGTTTCGTTTGTCTTAAGCATACCTGGTGTAAAGTGAGCCAGATGGGAGTACAGTGTTTTGTTGCCTTTAAGCGAAGCAGGTTTTGATAGGTAAATCTCGTTATTCTGGTCGTCGAAAGTATTGAAATAAACGAAAGCAGTGGTGTCGGAAACCAACAGCCCGTTTTTGTAATAAATACTGTCGTTGTATGAAAGGTATTCGTTTAATGGCTTTTGAATGTTATATTGAAACAAGTCTTCGTACGATATTTTTTTAATGATTAAATGTTCGGTTTCTGCAATAGGCTTAGAAAGATAGAGTAATCTTTTTTCTGCATCAATAAGGCTATCTTTTTTAGGATAAAGAATCAAAAATGGTTCTTTTCGAACGTCTTTCTGATAAGTCTTTTGATAAAATTCAGGCAACAGTATTTCGAATATTTTTCTGGTTTCGGTTATCGATGTTCTGCCACTATTGCTTGCCACTAATGGTTTTTGCAGGTGATATGCTAATATGGTGGCATAATATCGCGAGTTTTGCGATTCAGGTTCTTTAATAAAATCGTCGGAACCATAATGAAAAAACGGCAACGGGATAATAGCCTGAAACGATTCATTTTTTAGCTGTTTTAAAATGTTGCGAATTTCATTATTTAGGAGTTTTTCGTTAAAAATATTATGATTCTTCAAAAAGAAACGCGAAAAGTTGTTTTGAAAAAGGGTTCCTTCGTATAATAGGAATAGCGAGGGCAACAAAAACAAAAGCGCCCATTTACTTTTTACTTTGTAATGTAAGAATAAACGATATAAAACGATAATCATACCGATATTAAGGAGATAATAACAAACCCATGCAAATCGACCTAATGCCCTGAATTGTTTAATAGTTGGTACAAAATCGGTAATAAACAGAAATAGTCCTTCTATTGGTTTTTCGAACGAAATGAGCATGTATAATGTGCAAATGATAAGTATGATTAAAATTTCTCTATCGACGATAGTACGAATATTCTGGAATTTACGCAGAACAAGTTGAATAATAAGCCATATAACAAGTATAAGTATAGTAAGATTGACGCACGTGCCAACAAACGAAGTGCCTTCGAATTCGTATGGTGTGCGGTTTCTGAATTCGGCTATCCATTTGTAAAAGGTATAATGCGAATGTTCGCTCGGAAGAAACATTAGTTCGAATGACGATGTGTACACAAAAAAACCTGCGGGACTGGTAGTTCTATCGGAATGCTTGTCGGTTAAAGTAATAATTAAAAAATTTAAAAGCAGCGGAATAACAAAAATTAGCAATATGTTTAATATTAATCGGGCTCGATAATGTCGGATATGAAAAAGATATCGTAATAAACTACTGACAAAGAATAACGACGCGACAATCATTCCGGCATAATTATGAATAAAAAACGTGATTAGAATAAATAAAATGATGTATGTGCTTACTTTGAGGTTAGGTTGTTGAAAAAATTTAAGATGAGCATACCATGCCGCAGGAATATACCACAAATAAAAAAGACTATAATGTCCATATAATCGATAAAATTGTGGTGATAATAAGATAATACCAACGGCAGCATAGGCAGCAAACCATTTGTTTAGCTTATATTCAACGAATATTAAGAAAATAAGAACAAAAGCAATTAATGAAGAAAAGAACAGTAGCAAATTCAATATGCCAATGCTGTATTGTCCAATGAAAGGGAATATGAGGTTAAGCCCTTTAAGCAATATCGAAAGTGCGGGTTGTGAGTCGGTATAAGCAAAATGTTCACCGTAGGGATAATTAACTGCATGGGTGTTGACAAATGAACTGTCGTTTTGAATGTAATAAGTATATGTGTAGTAATTTTTTAGTCCATCGGCATCGGAAGCCAATAGATAAGAGTTTGGGCTTATAATCAGAGGTGTGTAATAAATGCTAAAGTAAACCAAAATAATAATAAGCCCAAACAGAAGTGGCGATTTTTTTTTAAGAACAGTGGTGTACGTCATTAGTATTTTTTATGCAATATTACGAAAATTTATTCTGCTCCAATCAATATAAATGTGTTTTCAGTTAAATTTGCTATTCAATATGGAACGTTATTTTATAGATTTATCGTTCGATGGCACTTCGTTTTCGGGCTGGCAAAGACAAAAGAATGCTATTAGTGTACAGCAGATTTTGGAAGAGAAGCTATCGTTCAAGTTGAAGAGCCACATAGAACTGGTGGGTTGTGGAAGAACCGATGCCGGTGTACATGCCCGACAGTTTGTGGCACACTTCGACACCGATGTTATTTTTGATAAAGCAGAACTAACTCATTCGCTCAATCGTTTTTTGCCTCAAACAATAGCCATAAACGAAATATACAACGTTGTGGGCGATGCTCATGCTCGTTTTTCGGCTATTGAACGAACTTACAAGTATTATATTCATCGCTGCAAAAATCCGTTTCACTTGTTTTATTCTATGCCATATTTTTCTCCTCTCGATGTAGCTTCGATGAATGAAGCAGCTCAATATTTACTTACAGTAGAAGATTTTACTAGTTTCACACGATTGCATGGGGGCAGTAGTCATGCTCGTTGTAAGTTGTTTTGCTGTTATTGGGAGCAAAACGACGATATGTTGGTGTTTACGATAAGTGCCAATCGATTTACACGGAACATGGTTAGAGCAATAGTGGGCACTATGCTCGAGTTAGGTAGAGGAAAAATTAATCTGCAAGATTTTAAGCATATAGTAGAGAAAAAAAATCGAAATGTGGCAGGCGAATCGGTCGAAGCCAAAGGATTGTTTTTAGATAGAGTGGTTTATCCGGAAAATATTCGCAAATAAAATTAGCTTTGACGTTCGATGATGTAGTCAATAAGCATATTTAACGAATCGTTGGCATCGTTCGGTGGCATCATCGACAATATGTTTTTTGCTTGCTGAATGTAATTTTTCATAACCTGTTGTGCGTATTCAAAACCTTGATTTCGTTCGATAATCTCGTTAATGGCTAATATGCTTTTTTTGTCTTGTTTAAAGTTTTTGAGCAGTTGTTTAAGTTCTTTTTTTTCTTTTTCGCTGCATACTTTAAATGTGTGAATAATAGGCAGAGTGTATTTTTGTTCGCGAATATCGTTTCCGGCAGGTTTACCGGTATGATTATTTAAATTAAAGTCAAACAAATCGTCTTTGATTTGGAAGGCCATTCCTATGGCATATCCCAGTTGTTTCATCTGTTGTGCTTGTTGTTCGGTTGCATTTGCCGAAACACATCCTGCTAAAGTACACGCAGCAATAAGGGTTGCCGTTTTTTTGCGTATAATTTCGTAATACAGATCCTCGTTTATATCGAGTTTGCGTGCTTTTTCGATTTGCAAAAGTTCGCCCTCACTCATCTCTTTAACAGCATCGGAAACTATACGAAGCAATCGAAATTCTTGTTTATCAACAGCCAGTAGCAAACCCTTTGCTAAAAAGTAATCGCCAATAAGTACGGCAATCTTGTTTTTCCATAGTGCATTGATCGAAAACATCCCCCGTCGCTCCATGGCATTATCAACAACGTCGTCGTGAATAAGGGTAGCTGTATGCATAAGTTCGATAAAAGTAGCTGCATGAAAAGTAGACGCATTTATATTTCCAAAAATTTTTGCCGATAAGAAAACCAGTAACGGTCGTATTTGTTTGCCTTTTGTTTTTAGTACATACGAGGTAATTATATTGAGCAGCGGAGCATTCCCTTTTAAATAATCTGAAAAGAATTGATCGAATTCTTTTAGTTCGTTTTTTACGGGCTCTTTTATTTGATTAAGTTGACTCATGAATCTGGCTTCAAACGTAAAAAAAAATGCCGAAAAATACAATAAGAATAATTTTAAACTTCTTAGCAAAATATTATTTTTGTAAACAATTTAGCTGAGCTAATTATGAAAATTTTATGGTTTTTATTGATCGCAATAAGCTTATTATTAGTTTCCTGCAAAAAAGAATCACCCGATGAGGAGACGATGCTATCGTATGCGGATATGAATATTGATTTTATGCCCAAAAAGTGTGCAAGCCCTGATGGTTGTAAGCAGCATTTTTATTTCACAGCTTTAAATCCTGGTGAATTGTTTTCAAGTGAATGGGGTGGAGTTTTAGTTAAAATGTATTATTACAAGACCGGGAAAAGAACAGCAACTATGCTGATAATCAACAGTATAGCAGGAGTAAAATATGAATACAGTCTGACGTTTAAAGGAAAAACATTTGGAAGTTATGAATGTAAATTTAATAATTCGTTTTATGCATCGGGAAGGTTTAAAATATATGAAATGCACAAGCTTTAGGCTTATTGTGCTTTTTTGTGTTTTGTTGGTCGTTTCATCTTGTGTAAAAAAGTCGGATATATTGACGCAGGAAGAATGGAACAAGATAAGTTATGCTACCATTAAGTTTAATGCAAAGAACTGCCCCAACGCCATACACGAACGAAACGATTGCGATAAAAAAGTAGATTTATCGTACGATTTTGGTTATATGAGTGGCTACATCAATAATTTTGATTACAGTTGGACATATCAAGAATGTGGACCAAACGAAGCCATTCTTTATGCCAATGAGCATCTTTACGGTAAAAATTTTCACTACAAGTTTATTTTAAAATTTTCTGGAAAGTTGTGGACTGGTCATTATATTGGAAAATACGAATGTTATTTTAATGGAGATTTTAACAGTTCGGGTCGCTTTAGAATTTATATTAGTTCGTGGAGTAAATGATTTTTTGTTTAAAATGTTGTATGTGCTAAAATCCTACAGCAATATAAAAAACAATCATAAATAAGTCTGTCTTAAGGCTCTTTAATTGTATGTAGTTTAATCTAATGCCGGCACTTAATTCTTTGCTTATAATGTTTCGGTAGCCAAGAAAATATCCATTCGAATAATTTTGCTCAGTATCATAGGGTTGAGAGAGCCCTACTTCGAGTTGCGAATACTTTAAAAATATCTCTTTTATAGTACGGTAATAAAAATAACTCAAAGTTCCTACATAAAAAGTATATGGTGATAAAGCAATTTTGCTTGAAAAACTATTTTTTTGTATATCAATAAACAATGTATAAGGTACAAACTATATGAACCTAAAACCTTAAAATCATTTTTATTTAAAATAATGCGGTTTCTCAGTTTTGCAAATATTTAAAAATAAAATTAAGTCTTTGCAATCTAACTTTTGATATTTTAGGCAATTTATATGCAATTTGTTAAAACTTCGTGTATCTTTGCTAAAAAAAACATGACTTACGAGCAGTTGAAATCGTCGGATTCTTTTTTCCTTATAGCCGGACCCTGTGTAGTTGAAGACGAAAACATAACATTTTATATTGCACAAACCATCAAAGAGATATGTGCAGAACTGTCCATTCCCTTTATTTTTAAGGCTTCATATAAAAAAGCCAACCGAACCAGCCTTCAATCGTTTTCTACCATTGGCGAGGAGCAAGCATTAAACATACTAACTAATGTGCGAAATTCGCTAAATGTGTCTGTTATTACTGATATTCATTTGCCTAACGATGCAGCGATGGCTGCAAAATATGTCGATTATCTGCAAATTCCGGCGTTTTTGTGTCGTCAGACCGATTTGTTGTTGGCTGCAGGTAATACAGGATTGCCCATCAATATCAAAAAGGGACAGTTTATGTCGCCTCATAATATGCGTTATGCTGCCGAAAAAGTACGATCTACAGGCAATCATCGTATTATGCTTACAGAACGGGGGACCACATTCGGCTATAACGATTTGGTAGTAGATATGCGATCCATACCCATTATGCAGGCTAACGGTTATCCGGTGGTAGTCGATTGTACACATTCGCTACAACAGCCCAATCAGCAAAGTGGGCAAACGGGAGGTATCCCAGAATTTATTCCTGTCATAGCCAGAGCAGCTATTGCATCCGGAGCCGATGGTATTTTTATTGAAACCCACCCCGAACCTTCAAAAGCATTGTCGGATGGAGCAAATATGTTGCCATTGAGCCAATTAAAATCGTTGCTCGAACGATTGAAAAAAATTTACATGGCCACTCATTTTTAGCTTTTATGGAGAATTTGATTGAACTCATCGAAACAGCATTTCTACAAGTTTTTGGTTTCAAAGCAGATAACATCATTTCTATTCAGCAAAGTGGTTCGAATAGACAATATTATCGAATTTTACACCGAAATGGAACAATCATAGCAACACACAACAGCGATATTAGCGAAAACGATACGTTTATCTATTTTCAACAGTTTTTTTCAGCAAAAAAACTACCCGTACCAGAAGTTTACGCATATTTGAGAGAAGAAAAAATATACTTTCAGCAAGACCTTGGTGATACTACTCTATATGAGCTAGTGAAAGCTTGGCAGCAAAACAAAATTTCAACAGATGATATTACGCTAATGTATTATAGAGTATTGGACGATTTGCTACGCTTTCAATTTTCGGCTCAGGAAGGGTTGGATTTTAGCAAATGCTATCCTATTGGTGAATTCAACGAAAAAGCTATACGCTGGGATTTGAACTATTTTAAGTACATGTTTTTGCGATTGTCTTATGCTTCTTTTCACGAAGAGAAGCTCGAAGAAGACTTTGATCGCTTAGTAAACGACTTACTAACGGCAGAAGCAAAATATTTTGTATATCGCGATTTTCAGTCGCGTAATATTATGTTGTACAATGACAAATGTTATTATATCGATTTTCAGGGTGGACGAAAAGGGTCGTTTTTCTATGATGTTGCTTCGCTATTGTACGATGGTAAAGCACAGCTGACCGAGCCTATTCGTGCATCGTTGCTAACATACTATTACCATTCGTTGCTCAAGTATGTTCATTATGATAAAAATGACTTCGAACAATTGTTTTATTCATTTGTACTATTTCGTATTGTTCAGGCACTGGGAGCGTACGGTTACAGGGGTATTTACGAGCGAAAGGAGCATTTTTTAAGAAGTATAGAGCCTGCACTAAATAATATTTATTATTTGGCCGAACATACTCATATCAGTCAATCGTATCCATATTTAACGCAAATATTGTTGAATCAAAAGGAAAATAGTTTTTTGCACCCCTATATTTGCGGATATAAAACCTCTGATAAACTAACCATATATATACAAAGCTTTTCGTATAAAAATGGCTATCCTGTTGACCATTCAGGTCATGGAGGAGGTTTTGTTTTCGATTGTCGTGCTTTGCCCAATCCCGGCAAGGTCGACGAATTGAAGCTATTAACGGGCAGAGACCAACGTGTAATTGCTTACATGCAGCAGTTCGATGAAGTAACACGTTTTTTGCAACAAGTATATGCACTTACCGACGCAATGATTGAACGCTATATACAACGCAATTTCGAATATTGTTCGGTTTCGTTTGGTTGTACGGGCGGGCAACATCGTTCGGTTTATTGTGCTGAACAATTGGCTCGTCATGTGTCGGATAAGTATGGTATAAAAGTAGAATTAAAACATTTGAACCAACAAAATTGGCAAACGACATGATTCAGGCAATGATATTTGCGGCAGGATTGGGTACTCGATTAAGACCAATAACCGATAATAAGCCCAAAGCTTTAGTTGAAGTAGGTGGTATTTCTCTTCTGGAACATGCAGTTAGGCACTTGTCGAGTTACAAAATACAGAGTTTGGTAATCAATGTTCATCATTTTGCACAGCAAGTTGTACAAAAAGCTCGAGAACTCGAAAAAAAATATTCTGTTGACATACAAGTTTCCGATGAAACCGATCAATTACTTGAAACTGGCGGAGGGTTAAAAAAGGCACATGAATATTTTTTAGGTTCTTCAGCAATTATATTGTATAATGTAGATATTTTAAGTAACTTAAACTTACAGCAATTGATAGATTACTATCATCAGCAAAAACCGCTCGCCCTGCTTTCGGTCAGAAGCCGCAAAACCAATCGTTATTTTTTGTTTAACGAAAATATGGAGCTGTGTGGATGGAAGAATATGCAAAACAACGAAATTCGAATACAATGTTCCAAAATGCAAAAATTAAAGCCCTTTGCTTTTAGTGGAATTCAAATTGTAAGTCCGGAATTGTTTAATTTGTTACAATCGTGGCAGGGTGCTTTTTCGATAACCGAAGTTTACATACACTTATGTGCGTTTTATCGTATCTTAGGGATGTATGATAAGGATTCGTTCTGGATAGATGTTGGTACAATGGAGAAATTGGACGAAGCCAGAAAACAAATAAGTAAACTATTATGATGAAACTTAAGATTTTTTTATTAAAAACTTCTGCGAAGTTAGTAAAATTAGACATTATTTATTGTTGAATGATGTTGTCTAATAGTTTCAATTAACTTAGAATTAACAAATGAAATAAAAAGCGATATTAACATGTAGCTCATTTATTTGTCGAATGTAAATGAAAACGATAAGACAATTTTTGCAAAATCTCAGAACAAATAGAAAAAAGGTTGGTAATAATTGGATTTTTTTAATTGTAGTTTTTTCGTCAATAGTATTGGTCTATATGTTGTATAGGCTTACGATTGATATTGAACAACTTTCGAAGCGATCGCTCAACAATGCTATTGAAACAACTATTAAGGAATTAAACGGTTTTATTTCTCCATTCATAAAAAACCTGAAATTAAGTCGTGAGTGGGGAACATTGGGACAGTTTAACCTTGCCGACGTAAAGTCGCTAAACGAACGTTTTATACCTATTTTACGTACATACAATCAAATTACATCTATGCTAATCGGTCGCTCAGATGGCTCCGAATACATGCTACTTAACGAAGATACAACGTGGCTCAACCGAAAAACGCTTGTAGTACCAAAAAAAGAAGTTCGTAAAATTCGCTGGCGTCTTCAACACAAATGCCTGACAAAAGTGCTTGATGAAATCTGGACAGAACGAATGAATTATGATCCTCGTGTTAGACCCTGGTATAGAGCAGCATTAGGCATAAAAAATCCCAACACTCCAGCATGGACAAAGCCCTACATTTTTGCTACGACCAAAGATCCGGGCATTACAGCTGCTATTCCATTCAAAGTCGAAGGCGATACATCGCAATGGGTACTGGCATACGACCTAAAAGTGTTCGATATTGCTCTATTTACTTCTCGTTTAAATGTATCGCAGAACGGAAAACTTTTAATTCTCACACAAGATTCACTGGTGCTAGGTTTGCCCAATACAAAACGTTTTACCACATCTGCCGCTATAAAAGCTAACATATTAAAGCCATTGGATTCTCTTAACATAACTGAGTTACAGTATGCCTTTCATATTTGGAACAGAAACAAAAAGCAAACCGAACCGTTTAAATTTACTTTTAAGGGCGAATCGTGGTGGAGTCGTTTTGTTCCTTTTTCACTCAGCGAAACAAACCAATTAATTATTGGCGTAGTAGTGCCAGAATCGGATTTTGTTGCCGATGTTAAACGTACACGAAACATTATACTTGTAGGGTTTTTACTGGTTTTGACATTGATCATTGTTATTGTACTTAGCTATAGACAAAAACAAAAAACAAATGCTATTCTAAAAACACAAAAACAACAAATAGAGCAACAGCGAGACTTTATAGCACTTCAGAAAAAAGAAATTGAAGATTCTATACATTATGCACAAAAAATTCAGTCCGCTATTTTACCCGCAACAGGTTTTGTTAATCAAATATTCAAGAAAAGTTTTGTGTTATTTATGCCTAAAGATGTGGTTTCGGGCGATTTTTATTGGGTAAACGAAGTCAACAACTGGAAGGTGGCGGTTGTTGCAGATTGTACCGGACATGGTGTCCCGGGTGGGTTTATGAGTATGCTTGGAATATCTTTTTTAAACGAAATAGTAATTAAGAAAGAAGTTTATGAACCAGCCACCATACTTAATATGATGCGTAACAATGTTATAGAATCCTTAAAACAAACCGATATTACTCATTCGCAAAAAGATGGAATGGATGTATCGTTAATTGCATTGAATTTTGCTGAAAAGAAGTTTATGTGGGCCGGAGCCAATAACCCTCTTTGGATTGTGCGTAAAGATAAAATATTGAACATCGATTCGATCGAAGAAAAAGCGGATGCCATAGAAGAATACAAACCCGACCCGATGCCCGTAGCAATTTACGAAAACATGAAGCCTTTCGAACAACACAAATTAACCTTACAGTCGGGCGATCGTGTGTTTATGTTCAGCGATGGATTTGCCGATCAGTTTGGCGGACCTAAAGGCAAAAAGTTCTTGAGCAAAAACTTCAAAAGGTTGATTATCGAAACATCTATATTGCCCATAGAACAACAAAAAGAAGCAATACAACTGCGCTTGCAAAAGTGGATTAATTATGAGGACCACCAATACGATCAAACCGACGATATAACTATTATGGCTATTGAAATACATTTCAATTAACTTATTAAAATAGCTTCAACAAAATTTTATCTAATAGAATTTTTATTATGGCAAACGATAAAGAAAAAACAAATGGTTGTAAGAGCTTTCGGGATTTTACTTTTTCATTAGTTTTTATTGAATAATCTAGATTAAATCTTTTTATATTAATATTAAACACTTTATATTTGAATAACGAATACGATGAAACAACATACCAAGTATGAAAAAGTTAATTATATTTTTTACAATACAACTTCTTTTTGTTCGTAATTATTCTCAAAGTTTAGATAGTGTAGAATACTACTCTTATATTGATACGGTTATGCTGATGAAGCACTTGAAAATGTTAAATTTAAGATCCAACGAAGAAGAAGGATTATATTATTTATATGCATTTAATTTTTATGCTGTTCAACGCGATTTTGTAAATCTTAACCATAAATTTAAGTTGATAGAGCGAAATGCTTTAATTAAAGAAAAATATTACGAAAAGTTTTTAGAAACAAAATTTTGGTATCATTGTTTATTAAATCAACGCGATAGTATAAATCATTGGTATAAAGTTATTGTATCATCAAATCAGTTTTCAAAAAGTTTAAAAATACGTGTGTTAAATATTCTTAGTTATTATTATAGTAAATATAACCTGCTTCTTTCAGCTCGCTGTTTAAATGTTGCAACCATGTTAGGATTAAACGATTCTTTACCTGAACTTTACCGTACTTTTTTAAACTTATCAGGAATTTATTTTGCAATGAATTTTGCCGAAGAAGGTAAAAAAATGATAGAACGAGGAAAAAAATTTAAAAAAAAGAATTACAATCCTATACTTGATTATTTGTACATTCACAACGAAGCCATTTATTATATTTTTACAAAAGATTACAACAAAGCCATTAAAAATTACTGGCAAACTCATCATTTCTTTAAAAAATATATGATTCCGGAATATTATGCTGGCTCTGTAATTAACTTAGCCAGACTATACTATTACACAAAAGATTTAGACTCCATGTATATCATATTTAAGAAAAACGATTCTTTTATCAAGAAAAATGAATCAAAACTTTCTCCAAATTTTCTCTTACGCTATTACTGGTTAATTGGTGACCTTTATTTTTATAGACACACAAAGGATTCTGCCTTACATTATATTCTCAAAGCTATTGATATTGCGGAAAAATATCAATTTTTAGAAGTTCAGGGGGAACTTTATTTTGATTATGCAAACATTATTAAAGAAAAAAATATACATCAAGCTTACCAATTAATTGAGAAAGCGTTTAACAATACTATTAAATATAATGAATTGATTCACCTAAACTTCATTAATGAAAATGCACAGAAATTAAAATTATTAGAAAATAGTATTAAGATTAATGAATACGAACGTAATCTAATAGAAGCAAAACTGAACTATCATAAATTACAAAATCGCAACATCTATATTTTAACGACAATAGGCTTCTTAACAATTATTTCCCTTTTGTATTTAAGAATTTTATACATGAGACGTGTCCAAAAAATGAAACAAAAATTTACCGAACAAATGATTTTACAACACGAAAAAACCCTTCAGCATGTATCAAATGAACTTCACGATAACATAGCAAGTTCACTTAATATACTTAGCAAAAACCTTCAAAATTCAGAAGACATAAAGACCATTAATGCTATTATTGACGATATTCGGAGTCTTTCTCATATTAGTTACCCCTCCTATTTGTTTAATCTTCCATTCATAGATACTCTCGAAGCCATGCTTCATAAAATAGAAATTACCAGTACACATACCATTATCAAAAATATTGATATGTCTATTAATAATTTATCCAATAATGATAAAATACAAATTTATAGAATCCTGCAAGAATTGATTAATAATACGATAAAGTACAATATCAAAACAACTATTAAAATAAACTTTTTTATTCGAAATAATTATTTATATTTGCAATACGAAGACTTTAACTTTGATGTAAAAACAAAGAAAATAATAAAGGGCTTTGGACTGCAATCCATCGAACAACGAACTATGATTATGCAAGCTAAATGTAAATATCAATATTATCACGGTTTTAAATTCGAATTATGGAAATATTATGAAAAAAATAACATTACTCGATGATCACCCTATTGTCCGATTCTCCTTAATCAACATGCTTCGAGAAATATATCCCGACAGCATAATTTATGAATTTTCTACCCTACACGAATTTAAAACAAGTCTATTACAAAACACAACCATTGATCTGATTTTTCTGGATATCATGCTTCAAAACAATGAAAATGGATTAGAAGCCATTCCTGCGATAAAAATCTTACATCCTGCTGCTATTATTATTGTTTTTTCTTTGTACGAAACTCCCGAAATTTTATACATACTAAAAAAATACCAGGTACATGCTTTTTTCCCAAAATCAATTGAAGTAAGCGAAATAAAAGAATATTTATTAAATATAGAGAACCACTGCCATCAGTTTTACGTTTGCGGTCAGCCCAAACATTTATTTGAAAATATTGATACAGACGCTATTGATTTAATTCTTAATAATTTGCAGAAACTTAATCCAGTTGAAAAAAATATACTCAAACTAAAAATCAATCAATACAAAAATTCAGATATTGCATACATCCTTAATTTAAAAACCAAAACCGTTGAGAACTACATAAATCGAATCAATAGTAAATTATCCCTCAAAAACATTAAGTTTAACGTACTTCTGGATAAATACAAAACCATTCTGAAAATACTGATTTCATAAAATTAAAATCATTTTAGAGTGCCAGCACCCTTGATTTTTTTTAAAAAATGTTATTTTTTTGCATTATGAATTTTAAACCAGAACCAATATGAAAACAAAAGCAGTGTTATTTAAGTATTTATTTTTACTTATATGTCTGATTCTTTTTTTAAATTCTCAAGTATT
>CALGPK010000076.1 GCA_937960415.1 uncultured Bacteroidales bacterium
TATAAAACCGGGTTATGTTTGTTTAGATATAGGTGCTAATCTGGGTTATTATTCTTTTTTTATGTGTATGTATGCAGGCAAAAATGGAAAAGTGTTTGCCATAGAACCGATTCCGTTGTTTCGGCAAATATTTGAAAAAAACGTACCATCTCAAAAATTTCCGCAGCTTTCGATGTTGCCTTATGCTTTAGGCGAAAGAGAACAAACTATTACTATGGGGATACCAATTGTTGATGGAGTTATTCATCATGGAATGACACATATAATTGATAATAAAGACGAAAAATCAGGAAAAATAATTGCCCAAACATTCGAAGTAATGATGAAAATTCCTGACCATCTATTTGAAAACCTCGAAAGAATCGATTTTATTAAATGCGACGTGGAGGGTTATGAGTATGTTGTCTTGTCAAATATGCTTAATACCATTAATAAACACAAACCAATTATTCAATGCGAGTTGAGTAATCAGAATAAGCTTCAAACCATAAATTTACTTAAACAAAACGGATACGATACGTATATATTGAAAAATGATGAATTGCTTTTACAATCAACCGACGATTTGTTAAGCGTAAAACAGGATGTATATTTTGTTCCACGATAAATACATAAATTCAAAAAAATGTATATTTGCAAAAATGTTATCTTGTGTCGAAATTAATTTCTGTAGTAATTCCAGTTTTCAACGAAGAAAATAATATAATTCCTATCTACGAGTCATTGTGCAACATTTTGAAAGATTATAGCTTAGAAATTATTTTTATTAACGATGGAAGCAGCGATAATAGTCAATTTATATTGAACGAACTTGCCAGTAAAGATAAGAATGTAAAGGTAATTACATTTACCCGTAATTTTGGTCATCAAGCAGCATTAACGGCTGGTATAGATTTCGCCAAAGGTGATGCCATAGTAACCATGGATTGCGATTTTCAAGACCCGCCCGAAGTACTTCCCTTGTTGATAAAAGAGTGGGAGAGTGGTTATAAAATTGTTTATGCCAGACGTTCATTCAGAAAAGATCCTTTTCTGAAAAAAATTACGGCACAGTGGTATTATTCATTATTATACAAAGCCAGTGAGGTTAAAATTAAAGGAAATATTGGCGATTTTAGGCTTATTGATAAAAGCGTTGCACAAAAATTGCGTCTAATGCGTGAGCGCAGCCGTTACCTTAGAGGGTTAGTGCCTTGGTTGGGATATTCGTATGCCATTGTAGATTACATAAGACCACGACGTACTAAGGGAAAAACAAAGTTTAACTGGCTTAAAATGGCACGCTTTGCCATGACAGGCTTGCTCAATTTTTCGCTGCTGCCCTTAAGAATTGGTCTTGTTGCCGGATTGTTTATTATTTTTTCGGGAATAGTCCTATTGTTTTATTTGGCATATCGATTTTTTTTCGACGATCAGTTTTATAAATTGCTCGAATGGTTGGCTGTTGTTAATTATATTTTAATAGGCGTTTTGTTTATCTTTTTATGGTTTATAGCCGAGTATATCGGAAAGATATACGAAGAAGTAAAAGGACGTCCATTATACATCATTCAGCAAACACTTAACTTAGTTTTGGATGAAAATTCTAATGCTCAATTATGAATATCCGCCATTGGGCGGTGGGGCAGGTAGGATATGTAAGAATATATCGGAGCATTTGGTATTGCTGGGGCATCAGGTTACGGTTTTGACTACATGGTTCGAAGGACTTAGTGACTACGAATCGGCAGAACAAAAACCTATTATTATTCGTTTACATTCGTCGCGAAAAAAACTTTTTCGAAGCAATCCATTCGAAATGTACGACTGGATAAAAAAAGGTTGGATTTTTTTGCAAAAGCACCTTGATTCTGAATCTTACGATTTGGTGTTTGCTAATTTTACAATCCCCGGAGGCTGGCTAGCGTTAAAAATAAAGAAAAAATTTCGCATTCCTTTTTGTGTTATATCGCACGGACACGATATACCTTGGTTTTATAAAAAGCAAATGTTTTTTTACCATCTTCTGATGTATAAAAAAATTAAGCACATACTTAATGAAGCTACTTATCTTTTTGTACAAAGCAATGCAATGCGCGTAAATGCTGAACGTTTTTTAGGTTCAAATCGTGCAATAAAAATTGTGCAAATACCCAACGGTGTAAACAACGTAGCTATCAACCCGGAAGTCAGACATAAATCGTACTTCAGCATATTATTTGTGGGGCGTTTGGTAAAGCAAAAAAATCCGATGCTTTTTTTAAAAGCCATGAAACGCCTTACACGAATGCAAATACCTTATCATGCGTACATGATAGGTGATGGAAAACTTCGCAAAAAACTTGAAAAATGGATTGTAAAGCAGAAACTCAATCATGTGAAAATTACCGGTTGGTTGAACGACGATGAAGTTTGGAAGTACTACGAACAATCGCACGTTATGGTTATGCCTTCGGAAATAGAAGGTATGTCTATTAGTAATCTTGAGGCTTTATCGGCGGGACTTTATCTTATAGTTACGCCAGTGAGTGGCAACCCCGAAATGCTAAAATGCTGTACCAATGGTGAGTTAGTTGAAAAAAACGATAGAGATATTGCCAATGCTATTCAACGATTTTATTTTGAACAATATTTGAAGAAAAAATTTATTGCCGAACAAAATCGTCAACAATTTATAGATACATTTAACTGGAGCAGAATTGTTAAAGAATACGAGAAATATTTATTAGCAATATTTAATCGAAGCGAGGATTAACAACATTGTTGTATTTAGTTCCGAAAGTATAACTTAATCCAGCATTTCCCCAGAAAGAAAAATTAGTTTTCATTTGACGCTGCCTGAGTAATAATTCTTCTTGAGAGATATCTTGCTTAGCAAGGTTTAATTGATTTCGAATCATACTATATCCACCATAAAAATATGCTGATAATCCTTTTACTATACGAATGTTTAGCCCTAAATACGAACCCAACGAAAATAAACTTAAGTCGTGTAGATATTGAGAGCCATTTATATTTATATCGATGCTACCCCATGTTTTGAAGATAGCAAAAGAAATATTTAACAGGTGTTGTAAGTTTAATTCTTCTATTTTTTCGAAAATAGTTGTGTCGCGATACTGATTAAATTGGCTTCCAATACGATAATCGAATCGTAATTGTTTTTGAAAAGAGATTTTATATGGAAATACGTTGTATTCAATGGCTGGATAAAAGTTCCAATAGAGTTTATAATTGCTATATGTAGATGAACCTACTTTAGAAAAAACACCAGCCGACCAGTGTGGCGATAATGACCAAACCTGAGTTAAACTGGCAAAGTTGGAAGAATTTATATATTCATACTCGTACGATTCGTATGAAAAAATACTTTTTGAGTAGTTTTGATTAACATGAAAAATAAATTTCCATTCTTCTTTGGTCTTACTAATCTGGAAATTTGAACTTACATTAAAATTTTTATTGCTTTGTTCACCGTTGAACCAGCCACTCGAATTAATCATAAATAACCACCCTTTCCATTTATCAATTTCTATAGTTTTATGATTATTGTTGTTTTCGGGCAACTCGTAAGTGATGTTTTTTCGAATAGGAGTTTTTAGTAAGTAAGGTAGTAAGCCTATTTTAAGATGATGAATGTATAGGTTTCTTATTTCTTCGGTCGATGCGTCATTTTTTGATTCGAAAACGATGGTGTCGTTAATGCCAAAAAATTGTTGTTTGCCTTCTAAAATAAAACGATATTTCTGCCCTCCCGAACCGGTTTCTTCGTCAACGCCAAGCACAGTAATGTTGGCATCGGCAAGGTCGCGTACGTAGTTAACGTATTTTATTTCGTTGCGAATATAAGCTTCGTCGCAAAATGTACATCGCATGTACAGGTGAATATATGTAGAATCTTGCGATTGACCATACAAAAACGTTAAAGAACTTACTAAAACAATTACCAAACATTTTAAACGCTTCATAAAATATGAATTATTGCAAAATAAACGATTTACTGTCATAAAAGTTACAAAAAGTTAATAAATTTTGTAAAGTGCAGCACCTGTTACAAATATGTGGTCTTTATAAAAGTATGGTGATGTACGTATTTTATCGTCAGTAGCTGTTTGCCATTCGGTAGCAAAGTCATTTGTGTTTACAACCAAAATGTTGCCATGATCATTGCCATATACGATGGCATTGTTACATAATAAAGGAGAGGCATGAACAGCGGAGTTTGCATGTAGTTGTTTTACGTTTTTTCCTGTTTTAGTTTCTAAAACAAATAACCCTTGCTGTTTTGTCCCAAAACATAGTAGATGCTCATTTACTGCTGCAGATGAAAATATCGGGCTGTTAGTATGTTGCTTCCATACAATTTGACCGTTGTATGCACGTATGCAAAACATGGTACCACCTAAATCGCCAACAAACAGATAATATTTAAAAATACAAGCGGTTGCATGAACAGGAGCTGTTAATCTTAATTCCCAGTTTACAAAACCTTTTTGTAAGTTGAGGCTTACTATTCGTCTGTCTCTTGTGCCAACGATGATACTATCTTCGAATAAAACGGGGGAAGAAACAACCCAGTGCTCGGTAGGATATTTCCAAACAAGCTGACCACTATACTTGTTTAAGCAATATACAAAGCCATCCATGCTGCCAAAAATGATATATTTATCGGCAATTAGCGGACTACTGTATATCCAATCGTTGGTTTTATATTTCCATCGAAGTATTCCATTTTTTGCATTTAGCGCATAAAAATAAGTATCAAAACTTCCAACATACAATGTATCGTTTTCTATAACAGGAGTGCACATTACTTCTTTGTGTGTTCTAAATCGCCATATTTCTTGAAAGCTATTGGCATCGATGGCATGAATATATTGACTGTTGCTACCAAAATAAATGGTGTTGTTGTGAATTACCGGACTGGATCGAATACTCGACAAATGATAAAAAGATTGCTTAATTCCGAATTTTGCAAAATCCAACGTTGCGTCAATATAGCCCGTCCGATAATGATTGTTGCGAAAAATAGGCATATTTGTGCTAAACTCTGGCTGCGACAGCGAAAGCAATGAGCGGTTTAACTTAAACAACTGTTCGAGTTGTTGAAGCTGATTTTTAATGTTTTGCCTTTGTATAGCTGTTGACATAATTTTTTAGTTCGTTTAGTTCTATCATAAGTTTTTCGCGGTTTTGAGCAAAGTAATCGTCCCAGTTTTCCAGTCGGGCAATAAATGAGTAAGTTGATGAATCTTGTATGCTTTCTAGTTCCTTTTTTAAAAGCATAATTTCATTTTTCAACTGGTTGATTTTAGTACTAAGTTTTTTTTGTTCTTTCATAATGGTTTCTTCGGGTTCGAGCAATCCGTTTTCGAGTTGATGCAAAATTTGTTCAACGGTTTCTACATCATTTTCTATGTAGGCTTTGTTAAGTTGCACAAAAATTTTAGCGGCTGTTTCTTTTATTTGTTCATCAACCAGATCGGGATGGCAAAGTTTACTGGCTTTTCGATAAGCAAAGGTTAATCGATGTCGGGTTTCCTCATCAATATTAGTTTTACTTTCTTTGGGTATGTGTTCCCACTGTTGATAAAATTTTTCATATTGTTCTTGTGTTTTTTGAAATTCAAATTCCTGGTCTGGATTTTTATCGCGAATGTTTTCATACAGTTTTAGCCTTTCTGTTAATATTTCACTAATCAAAAAGCCTAATTCTTTGTAATAGCGTATTCTAAATTGAGCAATGAGTTTTTCTGCTTCGGTTTTCTGATTAGTTAATACGAGCAATTGAGTTTTTAAAAGTTGGTAAGTAGTTTGTAAACCAACAATATCGATGTTTTCGTATGTTTCTGGTTTATATAAGTTTTTGGATATTTGTTCAATAAGTGTTAGCGACAAATTAGTTTTTTGTTGTTGAATAGCTTTTTTAAGATTTTGTATAATTTTCGAATCGCTAAAGTATTCGATAGAATCGACTAATTCTTCGGCTTCTTTGAAGTGTTTCGATTCTAAAAGTTTTTTTAATTTTTGTAAAGTGCTATTCATGTGATAATTTATTTAAGAAGTGTTTTGAATCGCCCCATTCGTTGTATCCAATTTCGCCTCCTGCATATTTTATTCTCATTTCGAGACAGCGAATACAATCTTCGGCTTCTTCGTCGGCACAGGGTTTATTGTCGTACAAAAAATATTTGTCGCGGTACTTTCGGGGTGTAATATTGGGCATAATAATATTTGCTCCAATAGTTATAGCTTTTTCGCGTCCGATGGGATCTATTGCCTGAAGTGCTGTTGTTGATGCTATATTGATGTCTTTCATCATTATTCTGAGGATTGCTATCATTTTTAATGTAAGGTTGTAGCGTTCTTTAATGGGCAAAAGTTTTATATCCCACGAATACATAGGGGTATCTTTATGTTCGATGTATGGTCCCATACCGCACATGTGTATATCAAACTCTTTCATAAACATAAGATCTGCAGCAAGATTTTCGTATGTTTGAAAGGGTAAACCTATCATAACACCTGTACCAACCTGATAATTTAGTTTTTTTAATAAATTTAGCATGTTAACTCTATTTTCGTAACTATGGAGATCATCGTTGGGGTGGATTTTCTGGTAATGTTCTTTGTTTGAGGTTTCGATACGAAGCAAATAACGATGTGCTCCGGCTTCGTACCATTGTTTATAAGTTTTTTCGTTTTGTTCTCCCAACGACAGCGTGATACCTAATTCGGCATTTGATAGTTTTTTAATTTGTGTTAATAAGTGTGTTATATTTTCTGTAAAAGCAGGTGAGCTAATTTCGCCCGACTGAATAACAATGCTTCCATAACGGTTTTTGTATGCAAACATTGCTGCTTCTATTACTTCGTCGTTGGTCATAGTATAACGTTCCAAAGTTTTGTTGTCGCGTCGTATGCCGCAGTAATAACAATTTTTGGCACAAATGTTTGAATATTCGATAAGCCCACGAAAATAAACCTTTTTGCCTACGTATTTTTCTTTTATTTCTTGCGATTTTTTGAATAAATATTTTCGATCGTCGTCATTACATTGAAGAACAAGGCTTAAATCTTCAATGCTATATGATTTATCGGCAATTATATTATCAATTATATTGCGTATCATTTTAATGATTCTTATTTTACAAATGTACATTAAATTTTTCAGTTACACACAGACAAATAAAACTCAGTCCAACTTACTTTACCGATGCATGCTCGCATCACAAGTATATTTGCCGAAACAATATCAAAAACAGGTAAAGCATTCAGCATGGCTTACTGGCATAGTGTAAAGGTCGGGTAGCTTTGTGGTGGCTCTTTTGCGGTACTTGCTTTGGGATAATTCCGTGTATAAGTTGCTCAAAGCCATTGATCAGGAAAGGTTACGAAAGAATCATGTTTCGTTACGATTGCATTGAGACGAATCGTGTTGGGAGATTACCACGCCCCGATACTTCGGGGCTCGCAATCGCCCCCTTTCAAAGGTCTTTGTCTATCCGTCATCTGGCAAATGAATCAAACTCACAGGAGAAACTCGCAATACCAAAGGCGTAATAACTTGGAAGGAGATTTATAGGAGAAGCTACAAAGAGTTAGGAAAAATAAATGTAAGGTTAGTGGCTTAACTGTAAAAAAAATACTGACGGGTTATTATATAATCGATGTTTGCTCAGCAAGTCGAACATCGATTAAAATCATCGCAACAAAGGATAATTTCTTTACCTAAACACATTTCTAATTTTTCATTATTCAATGTAGTTGATATTTGTTTTTTCAATTCCTCGCGTACTTCCTGAGGGCATCCTTTTATGAATACCAACCTTCTTATTTTTCTTATATACCCTTTTTTTTTAGATTCATGTAATTTTTTAGCAGCTTGAATTATTTTCTTAACTAAATCATCTATTGTACCTAGACTATTAATAGTTAAAGAATCTCTGTGGTAAATAAATTCCAATGCATACA